>CATMOC010000062.1 GCA_950071955.1 uncultured Mesorhizobium sp.
CCCAGCGCGGATCGACGTTCTTGAAGTTCTCCATCTGGTTCGGATTGCTCTCGAGCAGCAGCCCTTCCTCCACCCAGATCTGCACGTAGGAGGCGGACGGGACGACGATGTCGTAGCCGTGGCCGCCCTGCCGGATCTTGCCCAGCGCCGTGTCGTTGGAATCGTAGTCCGTGACGGTGACCTTGACCTGGTAGGTGTCCTCGAACTTCTTGATCAGTTCGGGGGCGGTGTAGTTGCCCCAGTTGAAGATGTTGAGTTCGCCCTCGGCGCGCGCGAGCCCCGTGGTTGCCATGAGCGCGGCGGTGATCGCCGCTATCGTCAGTCTGTGTTTCATCTCAGCTTCCTTTCCCTTCTGGATGTTATGTGCTTCGCCTGCTGATGAAGAAGAACACCGTCACGATCAGGATCGAGATCAGCAGGAAGACCGTGGAGATGGCATTCATCTCCGGGGTAACCAGCCGCCTCAACTGCCCGAGCATGTACGTCGGCAGCGTATCCTGTCCGCCGGATTTGACAAACTCCGTGATGACGACGTCGTCGAGGGAGATGACGAAGGCCAGCATGAGGCCGGCGATGATGCCGGGCCACAAGAGCGGCAGGGTGACGCGGGTGAACACCTTCCAGGGGGTCGCGTAGAGGTCGGCGGCCGCCGTCTCCAGCGTCAGGTCCATGCTCTCCAGCCGCGCGCGGATGGGGAGGTAGGCGAAGGGAATGCAGAAGGCAGTATGCGCCACGATGAGGTAGCCGAGGCCCGAATAGCCCGTCGCCACCTTGATCCGCGCGAAGACGATCAGCAGTGCGACGGCCGTCACGATCTCGGGGATCATCAGCGGCTGGTTGATGAACGCATACTTGAAGGTCAGGCCGCGATAAGGTCTCGTCCGGGTCGTGGCGAGCGCGGCCATGGTTGCGGCGATGGTGGCGACGACCGCCGCGACTGACGCGATCTGTACTGAACGGATCGACGCCTCGATGACGCGCTCGTTGTTCCATGCCGCCTCGAACCAGCGCAGCGAGAAGCCTTCCCATATGGCCACGGAGCGCCCGGCATTGAACGCGAAGACGACGAGCGTCACGATCGGCAGATAAAGCAGTGCGAAGCAGAGCACGGCCACCGTGGTGAAACCCGGCTGGTGCCTGATGGAAAAGTTGGACCGCCCGCTAGCCATGCCGCCGCTCCGACTGCGCTGCGTAGCGTACGTAGAACAGGAGCGCGACCATGACGATGACGGTGAGCGTCAGCGCCAGCGCGGCGCCCAGCGGCCAGTTGCGCCCGGCGCCGAACTGCAGTTCGATCAGGTTGCCCAGCATCATCTGCTTGCCTCCCCCCAACACGCGGGGCGTGACGTATGCGCCGAGCGAGGGGATGAAGACCAGGATGGAGCCGGCCACGATGCCGGGCTTGACCAGCGGCACGATGATGCGCGTGAGCACCCTGAAGCGGGTCGCGTAGAGGTCGTAGCCCGCTTCGACCAGCCGGAAATCGAGCTTCTCCATCGAGGCGTAGAGCGGCAGGACCATCAGCGGCAGGTAGACGTAGATCATGCCGATGGCGATCGCCCAGTCGGTATAGAGGATCTGGATCGGCGCCGAGATGATACCGAGCCCGACGAGGGCTGTGTTGAGGATGCCTTCGTTGCGGATGACCTCCTGCACGGCGAAGGTGCGGATCAGGAGGTTGGTCCAGAACGGTATCGTGATGACGAACAGCCACAGCGCCTGTGTCCTCTGCGGCCGCGTGGCGATGAAATAGGCCGTCGGGAAGCCGAACGCGAGCGTGGCGATGGTCGTGAAGAGGGAAAGCCGCACCGAGCGCAGGAATATCTGCAGGTGCGCGTCGGCAATGCCGAGCGTTCCCTCGAAGATGTCACGCTGCAGGAAGACGCTGATCCAGGCGTCGGTCGAGAACGCCCACTTCACGTCGCCATAGGGGCCCGGGGTCAGGAAGGAATAGACAACCACGACGAGCAGCGGCCCGATGCTCGCCATGAAGATGATCGCCAGCGCGGGCGCGGAGAGCAGCCAGCGCTTGCGAACGTCGTCATGTTCGGCCTTCCGGGCTGTCTCGGCGGTTTGCGACATCGGCTAGTCCCTCAGGACCTGGGCGGCGCCCGCCCCGATGACGATCGATACCGGATCGCCGATCCTGGCAGTCCCGCGGTCGTCCCTGGCGTTCTGCCGCCGCACGATGAACTCGCCGCCACCGTCGAGTTCGACATGGAAATGCGTGTCCGTGCCGAAATAGACGATGTTGGAGAGCCGCCCCGCCAGTTGCCCGCCTTCGGCCGAAAGCCTGGCATGTTCGGGGCGCACCACGACCGTGACCCGTCCGGACGGCTGGAATCCCTCGGCGACCGAGGCGTCGATCACCGCGCCGGAGGAGATCCTGACTCGCGCCCCGCCCGCGGCGCGTTCCTCGATCGATCCTTCGAGGAAGTTCGTCTCGCCGATGAAGTCGGCGACGAAACGCACCGCCGGGCGGTCGTAGATCGCTTCCGGGGAGCCGATCTGCAGGATGTTGCCGGCCGACATAACCGCGATGCGGGCCGACATGGTCAGCGCCTCCTCCTGGTCGTGGGTGACGAAGATGAATGTGATGCCGGTCTCGTGCTGCAGGCGCTTCAGTTCGATCTGCATCTCCTTGCGCAGCTTGTAGTCGAGCGCCGACAGCGGCTCGTCGAGCAGCAGCACCTTGGGCTGCGGCGCGAGCGCGCGGGCGAGCGCGACGCGCTGCTGCTGCCCGCCCGAGATCTGCGCCGTCGAGCGGTTCCTCAGTTCCTCCATGCGAACAAGCTTCAGCATTTCGTCGACGCGGGCGTCGACCTCGTCCTTGGGCCGTCCGAGCATCTCAAGGCCAAATGAGATGTTCTTCGCTACGGTCAGGTGGGGAAAGAGCGCGTAGCTCTGGAAGACGGTATTGACGGGCCGCTTGTGCGGCGGTAGCGGCGCGATGTCCTGGCCGTGCAGCAGGATCTCGCCATCGGTGGGGAAGTCGAAGCCGGCAATCAGCCTCAGAAGCGTCGTCTTGCCGCAGCCCGACGGCCCGAGCAGCGTGAAGAACTCGTTCTCGCGGATCGCCACGTGGACGTCGTCGAGCGCGACCACCTTGTCCGGTCCGAAGCCGAAGACCTTGCTGACGCCCCTGACCTCGATGGCATTGCGTTCCGGTGTCTCCGGCAAGATCCAGCCCCGCTCCTGTCGTGCCCCGCATCTTCGCGCCGGGTTTTTTTGTTCCCGCTCGATGTCAGCACAAGGCGTCTGCCTTGGCAACCTGCTTGTTGAACGACCATTCAAAACCGGCAACGGGAAAACAAGCAACCCGCGTGCCATTCGTCAGGCCTGGTAGGTTATCTTCCCCCCGCAGATGGTCGTGACCGGGCGAATCTCGTGCAGAGTCTCCGGCGCGGACGCCTCCACGTCGCCCGAAAGGACAACGATATCGGCCAGATAGCCGGGCTTCAGCCGCCCCTTCCGGTGCTCGGCGAACTGCGCGTAGGCGCCTTCCACCGTGTAGCCGGCAATCGCCTCGTGCAGCGAGAAAGCATGGTCGGGCAAGTCGTCTGCCCAGCGCTTGCGCACCACTGCCGCCTGGATGCCCGCGATCGGGTCGATCGGCGAGACCGGCCAGTCGGAGGCGAAGACCACGTGCGCGCCGGTCTCCTTGATGGTGCGCCAGGCATAGGCGAGCCGCCAGCGGTCGCGGCCGATCTTGGAGACGGTCGGTTCGAGCGGCAGCCCCATGGAGCCCGGCGGGTGCGGAGGCTGCATGGAGGCGATGACGCCGAGTTCGGCAAAGCGGGGGATATCGGCATCGGTCGTCACCTCGATGTGCTCGATGCGGTGCCGGCTGTCGCGCGCGCCGTTGGCCCTTCGGGCCGCCTCGTAGCCGTCGAGCACGGTCCGCACGGCGGCATCGCCGATCGCATGAACCGCGATCTGCAGGCCGCGACGGTCGATCTCGGTGGCAAGTGCCGCAAACTCCGCGTCGGAAAAGTACGGCTCGCCGCGCCAGTTGCCGCCGTCGGCATAGGGCTCGATCATGTGGGCGGTGCCGGAATCGATCACGCCGTCCATGAAGACCTTGACCATGCCCGAGGAGATCCAGTCCGAGGCGTAGCGGTCGGCCATCGCCGAGGCCTTCTCCAGGTCCTCCAGCGTCATCGGTTTCTTGTAGTGGAACGGCACCTGCGCGCGGCAGAGCAGCCCGCCCTCCTTCTCGATCTCTGCCAGGATCTGCAGCTGGTAGAGGTTGCCGTCCATGTTGTGGAACGAGGTGATGCCGTGCTCGGCGGCGTAGGCGAGGCCGCGGCGCATGATCTCCTTGTCGGCTTCCCATTCGACCGGGCTCGGCCATCGCTCCGGCTCGCCGCCGGTCTGGACGCCGAGCCGCACGCGGTTCTCGCCGGCGAGGTGCACCACCGGGGTCATCGCCTCGGATTCGCGCAGTTCCCCGGTCGCCAGCCCGTCGGCGCCCATCACCACCTCGTTGCCGGGATTGACCGTCTTGCCATTCAGCAGCCCGGCCATCTCCAGCGCTTTGGTGTTGGCCCACATCGTGTGGTGGTCGGGTGCGACGAGCGCGACGGGACGGTCGGCGACGATACGGTCGAGATGATGCCGGGTCAGGGTCTCGCCGTTGCCGAGGATCGTGTAGTCGCAGGACTGGCCGAACAGCACCCTGTCGTCCGGGCGCGCGGCGGCATACGCGCGCAGCCTCTCGCCAAGCGCGTCGATCCCCTTCACGCCGAAGAGTTGGAGATGCACAAGTTCGGCCGCTCCCATGAACAGATGCACGTGGCTCTCGATGAAGCCCGGCAGCACGGAGCAGCCCCTGGCTTCGATCACGCGCGTGTCCCGCCCCCTCCATTCCTCGGCCTCGGCGGCCGGGCCGACGAAGGCGATCGTGCCGTCCTTCACCGCGATCGCCTCAGCCTGGGGCAAGGCGTCGTCCATGGTGAGCACGCGGGCATTGGTGACGATCAGGTCGGCTTCTTGCTTCACAAGTGACTCCGGTTCGGCGAGGACGGCGGCCCGCAGGTCCGCGGTTGCGCCATTTCGCCGGTGTCTTCCCTCTCTTGTCAACGCGCCACCGCCGCGCACCCGCCAGCCGGCAGGCAGGACACACCGCCTCCGGAGCCGCTCCTTGCGGTCGCCGTGCCGTCCGGATATGCCCGGAAGGCTCTTGAGGCATAGCGCAACGGATTACGGGAGAACCGGATGGCCAAAGTCGCGATGATCGTCGGCGGCGGATCGGGCATGGGAGCCGGCGCGGCACGAAAGCTGGCAGAGGCCGGCTACGAGGTCGCGATGCTGTCGTCGTCCGGCAAGGGCGAGGCGCTGGCGGCCGAACTCGGCGGCCTCGGGTTCACCGGCTCCAACCGCGAGCCCGACGACCTGCGCCACTTCTTCGACGCGACCATGGAGCGCTTTGGCCGCATCGACGCACTGGTCAACGGCGCCGGCCACGGCCCCAAGGGACCGGTGCTCGAAATCTCCGACGCCGACTGGCACCTCGGGATGGAGTTCTATCTCCTCAACGTCATCCGCATGACGCGCCTCGTCACGCCGGTGATGCAGGCCCAGAAATCCGGATCGATCGTCAACATCTCGACCTACGCGCTGTTCGAGCCGGAAGAGATGTTCCCCACCTCCGGCGTCTTCCGCGCCGGCCTCGCCGCCTTTACGAAACTCTTCGCCGACAAATACGCCGCCGACAACGTCCGCATGAACAACGTTCTCCCCGGCTTCATATCGTCCCTGCCCGAAAAGGAAGACCGCCGCGCCCGCATCCCCATGGGCCGCTACGGCACCGTGGAGGAGGTGGCGGAGCTGATCCTGTTCCTGGCCTCGGAAAAGTCGAGCTACATGACGGGGCAGAATCTGCGGATCGACGGGGGTATTACGCGGAGCGTGTGAGGGGGGCGACTGCTCCATCCAGTCGCAGCTTGCGCCGCCGGTTATCCGAGGATCGAAACCGGTGGATGTGAGCCGTTCATGCCATCACTCGGCGGCTCCGGATTCATCAAAATCATCCTCTTCCTTCGACAATTCGTTGAGACGATCCCGCAGATTCTTCAGGGCCTGGGCCGCTTCCGGATCCGGACTGCGGGCGGCCGATTGATCGACGTCGTAGGAATAGGGCATGTCGCGGAAGAGGAACGGCGCTTCCGCCAGGAGTTCGACGGCCCGTCGGGCGAAAAGCATCTCCAGCTCGGGGTCACCACCGATCGCGTCGAAAACCCAGGCAGCTTCGCCGCGAGCTTCCAGACCCGGAGCTCCCGTCGGATCGGTGACGATCAGGATCGCTGCCACGAGGGCGGGACGCGGAGGTGGAACACCCATCTTGTCGATTGCAGCGAGCAGCGCCGCGTCATGGACGGCCGCCTCCCCGATAACTGCACGGACCTCGGCTACCGTCGCCCTTTCCCGCAGTCCTTCGAGCTTCGCAGCCACCGCTCTGGCGGACTGGCTGATGTCGGGGGCCGACGGCAAGGGTGGGAAACCCTCGAGCTGCCGCAGCGCATCGTCGAGGAAGGCGTCCATCTCGGTCGCTTCGCGGGGTGACTGGATGAACAAGGCGATCGTCAGCGAAAGCAACGGGATGCTCAAAGGCACCCAAAGGGGTAGCGAGACGCCTCCGGCGATCTGTGCCAATCCAAGCCCTGCCACGAAAGAAAGGCCGGAAAGTGCCAGCATCACGCATACGAGAAGCATCGTCGCTAAAAAGACCTCTGGCCTGCCCAGGTCTGCAAGCCGACGTGGCCAGGAGGCGCTGCGGTAGAGGAAGCTCCAGAGGGCCAGGACCCCAGCACAGGCCACGACCGTCCAGCGGGGCTGCCGGGACAGGCCGGCCAGCAAGGGACCAAGATAAAGCCCCCCCGCCAGGATCATCATCAGACTGAGGCGGCTTGGCGCCAGGCGCCCCAGCTGCTTTCGGTTCAGCATTCCAGACCAGTGCCCCTCCGCTCCTGAAGACAGACTGATGGAAACCTGCATCGGCTGGCAAGGGTATTGTGCTCGGGCTGTCCATTCGCAAAGGCTGCAACCTGCACGCCCCACTCGGCGCCCGAGGCTCGGCACCACTTGCACATCCCCTGCCCCTTGCGCCCTCCCTCGAATCCCGCTTCAACCCCCGCCATGACCACTCCTTTCGTCATCGCCGTTGATGGACCCGCGGCCTCGGGCAAGGGCACGCTGTCGCGCCGGCTCGCCACGCAATACGGCCTTCGCCATCTCGACACAGGCCTCTCCTACCGCGCTGTCGCGCATGCTCTTCTGAGTGCCGACCTGTCGCTCGAAGACGAGGCGCAGGCGGTGGAAGCCGCACGCGAAGTGGATTTCGCCGGTTTGGATCCGCTGGTCCTGTCCACCCACGAGGTCGGCGAGGCCGCGTCGCGGGTCAGCGTTCATCCGGCGGTGCGGCGCGTCCTGGTCGAAAAGCAGCGCGATTTCGCTCGCGTGGCGCCGGGCGCGGTGCTCGACGGGCGCGACATCGGCACGGTGGTCTGCCCCGATGCCGACGTGAAGCTCTACGTGACGGCCAGCCCGCAGGTGCGCGCCGGCCGGCGGCATCGCGAGATCCTGCGCCTCGGCGGGCAGGCCGAATACGGCGCGATCCTGGCCGACATCGAGCGGCGCGACGCGCGCGACATGGGCCGGGCGGACTCGCCGCTCAGGCCCGCCGCCGACTCGCACTTGCTCGACACGTCCGGAATGAGTATAGAGGCGGCGTTTCTCGCGGCCTGCGCCATCGTAGACGAGGCTCTTGGCGCGAAGAACTGACTGGATGCAGCGGCGGCGCGAGAACCCTTCAGGCAGGCAAGGGTTGGCGAACCGCCATTTTGCATTTCAGCCATTGAACCGCCGCCCGCATTCGAGAATGCACCGGAACTGGCCGAAGATCGGCCGCTCGCTCGAAGGAGAGCGGAATGCCGGGCTGGCGCAACGCAACACGAACCACCGGTGCCGCCCCGACGCCACGAGAGCGAGGGGCATCCAGGAGAACGAATGTCACAAGCTACCGCCAATTCGGCAAATCCGTCCCTCGACGACTTCATGAGCATGCTCGATGAGTCCTTTTCCGAAAGCCATTCGGCCGAAGGCTCCGTCGTCAAGGGCATCATCACGGCCATCGAGAAGGACATGGCCATCATCGACGTCGGCCTGAAGGTCGAGGGCCGCGTGCCGCTGAAGGAATTCGGCGCCAAGGCCAAGGACGGCCAGATGAAAGTCGGCGACGAGGTCGAGGTCTATGTCGAGCGCATCGAAAACGCGCTGGGCGAAGCCATGCTGTCGCGCGAGAAGGCTCGCCGCGAGGAAAGCTGGGTCCGCCTCGAAGAGAAGTTCAACAAGGGCGAGCGCGTCGAAGGCATCATCTTCAACCAGGTCAAGGGCGGCTTCACGGTCGATCTCGACGGCGCCGTGGCCTTCCTCCCCGGCAGCCAGGTCGACATCCGCCCCGTGCGCGACGTCACCCCGCTGATGGACCAGCCGCAGCCGTTCCAGATCCTCAAGATGGATCGCCGCCGCGGCAACATCGTGGTCTCGCGCCGTGCGGTTCTGGAAGAAACCCGCGCCGAACAGCGCAGCGAACTGATCAACGATCTGGCCGAAGGTCAGGTGGTCGACGGTGTGGTCAAGAACATCACCGATTACGG
Source organism: uncultured Mesorhizobium sp. (assembly GCA_950071955.1). GTDB lineage: Bacteria > Pseudomonadota > Alphaproteobacteria > Rhizobiales > Rhizobiaceae > Aquibium > Aquibium pacificus. The sequence continues at coordinate 8,658 of CATMOC010000062.1, forward strand.
TGCCTTCGTGGACCTGGGCGGTATCGACGGCCTGCTCCACGTCACCGACATGAGCTACAAGCGGGTCAACCACCCGAGCGAAGTGATCGAGATCGGCCAGACCGTGACCGTGCAGATCATCCGCATCAATGCCGAAACGCAGCGCATCAGCCTCGGCATGAAGCAGCTCGAAAGCGATCCGTGGGATGGCGTCGCCGCCAAGTACCCGGTCGGCATGAAGCTGACGGGCCAGGTGACCAACATCACCGAATACGGTGCCTTCGTCGAAGTCGAGCCGGGCATCGAAGGCCTGGTCCACGTTTCGGAAATGAGCTGGACCAAGAAGAACGTCCATCCGGGCAAGATCGTTTCGACCTCGCAGGAAGTCGAAGTCATGGTGCTGGAAGTCGATTCCGAAAAGCGCCGCATCTCGCTCGGCCTCAAGCAGGCCCAGCGCAACCCGTGGGAAGAGTTCGCCGAGAAGCACCCGGTGGGCAGCGAAGTCGAAGGCGAAGTCAAGAACGCCACCGAATTCGGCCTGTTCATCGGCCTCGATGGCGATGTGGACGGCATGGTCCACATGTCCGACATCGCGTGGGGCATCTCGGGCGAAGACGCGCTGGCGCTTCACCGCAAGGGTGAAGAGGTCAAGGCGATCGTTCTCGACGTCGATGTCGACAAGGAACGCATCAGCCTGGGCATGAAGCAGCTCGAAAAGGGTGCGCCGACCGAAGCCGCCGCCGGTGGTTCGCTGCGTCGTGGCGAAACCGTCACCGTCACCGTGCTCGAAGTCCGCGATGGCGGCCTCGAAGTGCAGGTTGGCGACGATGGCGCTACCGGCTTCATCAAGCGTTCGGATCTCGGCCGCGACCGCGACGAGCAGCGTCCGGATCGCTTCCAGGCAGGCCAGAAGATCGATGCGATGGTCACCGGCTTCGACCGCAGCAAGAAGCCGACCTTCTCGATCAAGGCGTACCAGATCGCCGAAGAGAAGCAGGCTGTGCAGCAGTACGGTTCGGCCGACTCGGGCGCATCGCTCGGCGACATCCTGGGCGAAGCGCTCAAGAAGAACGAAGACTAAGCTACCAACGCTTAGTGCGTCATTGGATGGCCCGCTTGCCGAAAGGCAGGCGGGCCTTTTCGTATCCGCGCGATACGCCTAGGCTGCGATCATGCGAAACATGAAACATTGCGCAGGCATTGCCCTGCTAGCCGCCACCGCCATGCTGGGTGGCTGTAACGACGCTGCTACCGATGCCGGGGCGAACGAGGCAGAGACCACCCCAGCGCCCGCCGAAGCAACGCGCAGCCCGGTAAAGCTGGTGGGCGAATACAAGGCCTTCCTCTACGGACCGGACCACACCGACGCATCGGGCAACAGGCTGACCGAAGCGTGGCAAGTGCTGCGCGAGGACCGTGCCAATTTCCATGCGCGTGGCGTGATGCAGGATGCCGACGAAACCGACCCGCTGTTCGGCGATGCTGCCAATCGCGACAAGATCGAAGAGATGGTCGCCAACGGCAACCTGACCGACGGAATGGCGAAGAAGATCGTCGACCGCGATGTGCTGGTTCGCGTGCAGCTCTACGAACGCGACGGTGAGTCTGCGCGGCTCGACGCGACCATCTACTGATCGCCTGACGGAGAAGGAGCGCGATGCTCGAAATCCACCAGTTTCCCTGCCTGTCAGACAATTACGGCTTCCTGCTGCACGATCCCGACAGCGGGGAGACTGCGGCGATCGACACGCCAGATGGCAGCGAATACCTCAGCCAGGCCGCGGCGAAGGGCTGGCGGATCACCGCCATCTGGAACACGCACTGGCACCCCGACCATGCCGGCGGGAACAAGGCCATCGTCGAGGCTACGCGGGCGCAGGTCATCGCCCCTCAGGAAGTCGAGCGGATCAGCCCTATCGACCGCGTGGTCGCGCATGGCGACGAGGTGTCGCTGGGCAAGCACGTCGCGAAAGTGATCGACGTATCGGGCCACACCAACGGCCATATCGCCTACCACCTGCCGGGCGACGGAATCGCCTTCGTGGGCGACAGCGTGTTTGCGCTTGGCTGCGGGCGCATGTTCGAGGGCGAGCCGCAACAGTTCTGGGACAGCCTCGAGCGGGTGAAGGCGCTGCCGCCGCAGTCCACACTCTACTGCGCACACGAATACACGGCAGCCAATGCCCGGTTCGCGCTCCATGCCGATCCCGACAATGCGGCGCTGCAAGACTACGCGCGCGAGATCGACGCCAGGCGGTCAAGCGGCGAACCGACAGTGCCGACCGTGCTGGAGCGCGAGCTGGCGACGAATCCCTTCCTTCGCGCCGACGCGCCGGAAATGCGGGAGCGCTGGGGCGGCGAAACGCCCGCCGATACCTTCGCGAAACTGCGCGCCGCGAAGGACAGCTTTTGATGGAAACCTCCGCCGCCACGCTGCGGGGATTCCACGCGCACATCTATTTCGACCCGGACGAAGTCGAGGCGGCGCAGGCCTTCGCCGGGCGCGCGAAGGATCGGTTTCGCTGCGGCGTAGGCCAGTTCCACGAGAAGCCCGTCGGCCCGCATCCTCGCGGAAGCTGCCAGTTGTCGCTCACGCCGGAGAGATTCGGCGCCTTCGCGACATGGGCCGCCAGCGAGCGCGGCGATCTGACCATCTTCGCTCACGGACTAAGCGGAGACGATCTGGCCGACCACACGCATCACGTGGTCTGGTTCGGTGCGTCGGAACCGCTCGATCTGTCGATCTTCGATTAGGGCGCGGCCTCCGCGCCTGCCGGCAGCAGCAGCCCGCGGTCGGTCATCCAGTCGGTGATCCGGCCGGGCCAGTGCTGCAGCGAGACGAAGGGCGTCGCCTCGCCCATGTTGTACGCGTGCCCTCCCGCCGCATACATGTGCATCTCCACCCAGGCGCCTGCAGTGCGGTAGGCATCGAAGATATCGACGACAGGCTGCGCACAGCATTCGTCGTCGTTGGCTGCGGACAGTAACAGCGGAGGCGAGTCCGCCGTGATCGTCTCCCTTGCGGCTTTGAGGGGGCCGGG
>CATMOC010000063.1 GCA_950071955.1 uncultured Mesorhizobium sp.
GCCCGCCCGGCTTCGATCGAGGCTGTCACTTGGCCGACGAGCGCATCCACGGAAGCCGCGGTCGCATCGAGGATGGGCGCCGGATAGACGCCGAAGAAGATGGTCAGCGCCACCAACGGGTAGATCACCGCCTTTTCGCGCGTCGACAGGTCCAGCAGCCCCTTGAGGCTGTCCTTCGTCAGGGCTCCGAAGACTACCCTGCGGTAGAGCCACAGCGCGTAGGCCGCCGACAGGACGACGCCGGTGGTGGCGAAGAAGGCCACCCAGGTGTTCGCCTGGAAGGCGCCCATCAGCGTCAGAAACTCGCCGACGAACCCGCTCGTACCCGGCAGGCCCACATTGGCCATGGTGAAGATCAGGAAGACCACCGCGTATTTCGGCATGTTGTTCACGAGCCCGCCATAGGCGGCGATCTCACGTGTATGCATGCGGTCGTAGATGACGCCGACGCAGAGGAACAGCGCGCCGGAGACAAGACCGTGCGAGAGCATCTGGAAGATCGCGCCCTGGATGCCGATCTCGTTCATGGTGAAGATGCCCATGGTCACGAAGCCCATGTGCGCGACCGACGAATAGGCGATCAGCTTCTTGATATCCTCCTGCATCAGCGCCACGAGCGAAGTGTAGATGATCGCCACGACGGAGAGCGCGAAGACCAACGGCGCGAAGTCGGCGGAAGCGAGCGGGAACATCGGCAGCGAGAAGCGCAGGAAGCCGTAGCCGCCCATCTTCAGGAGGATGCCGGCCAGGATCACCGAGCCCGCCGTCGGCGCTTCCACGTGCGCGTCGGGCAGCCAGGTATGGACCGGCCACATCGGCATCTTCACCGCGAAGGAGGCGAAGAAGGCGAGCCACAGCCAGGTCTGCATGTTGGCCGGGAAGTCATGCGCCAGAAGCGTCGGGATGTCGGTCGTGCCGGCCTGCCAGAACATGGCCATGATGGCCAGCATCATCAGCACCGATCCCAGCAGCGTGTAGAGGAAAAACTTGAAGCTCGCATAGACGCGCCGCTTGCCGCCCCACACGCCGATGATGATGAACATCGGGATGAGGCCGGCCTCGAAGAAGACGTAGAACAGCACGATGTCGAGCGCCGTGAAGACGCCGATCATCAGCGTCTCGAGGATCAGGAAGGCGATCATGTATTCCTTGACGCGCTTCTCCACCGATACCCAGGAGGCCAGGATGCAGAGCGGCATCAGGAAGGTCGTCAGGATGACGAACAGCATGGAGATGCCGTCGACGCCCATGTGGTAGGAGATGCCGGAGTCCAGCCACTCCATCTTCTCGACGAGCTGGAAACCCGGGTTCGAATAGTCGAACGCCGCCCAGACGAACAGCGACAGGACGAAGGTGAACGCGGTGGTGAACAGCGCGACGTTGCGGATGTTGCGCCGCGCGGCCTGTCCCTCGTCCTTGATCAGCAGGATCAGGAACGCGCCGACCAGAGGCAGGAAGGTGACCGTGGAAAGGATTGGCCATTCACTCATGGTCTAGAACGAGCTCCCGAGCATCATCCATGTCACGAGCGCTGCCACGCCGATGAGCATTGCGAATGCGTAGTGGTAGAGATAGCCGCTCTGCAGCTTGACGACACGGGCAGTCACGTCGGTGACGCGCGCCGATACGCCATCGGGGCCGAAACCGTCGATTATCTTGCCGTCGCCGGTCTTCCAGAGGAACCGGCCGACCCGCATCGCCGGGCGGACGAAGAGGAAGTCGTACAGTTCGTCGAAGTACCACTTGTTCAGGAGGAAGGCGTAGAGGCCGCGGTGCTGCGTGGCCAGCCGCTTCGGCGTCTCCGGAGAGCGGATGTAGAACTGATACGCGGTGGCGAACCCCAGGAGCATTGCGACGAAAGGCGCGAGCTTCACCCACAGAGGCACGTAGTGGAAGTCGTGCAGGACGTGGTTCTCGGGGAGCGTAAACAGCGCGGCGCGCCAGAACTCCGCATAGGCCTCGCCGATGAAGAAGTCGTGGAAGATCACGCCGGCGAAAAGCGCCCCGGCGGCGAGGATGAACAGCGGCACGAGCATGACCATCGGCGATTCATGCACGTGGTGCATCACGTCGGCGGTGGCGCGGGGCTTGCCGTGGAAGGTCATGAAGATCAGCCGCCAGGAATAGAAGCTGGTGAACATGGCCGCCACGACGAGCAGCGTGAATGCGAAGGGCGCGGCCGCACTGTGGGCAGCGAAGGATCCCTCGATGATGGCGTCCTTGGAGAAGAAGCCGGCCGTGCCGATGATCGTCGCCGGGATGCCGACGCCGGTCAGCGCCAGCGTGCCGATGATCATCATCCAGTAGGTGTAGGGGATGAGCTTCCGCAGGCCGCCCATGCGGCGCATGTCCTGCTCGTCCGAGACGGAGTGGATGACCGAGCCCGCGCCGAGGAACAGCAGCGCCTTGAAGAACGCATGCGTGAACAGGTGGAAGATGGCGGCCGAATAGAAGCCGAGGCCAATCGCCACGAACATGTAGCCGAGCTGCGAACAGGTCGAATAGGCGATGACGCGCTTGATGTCGTTCTGCACCAGGCCGACGGTAGCCGCGAAGAAGGCGGTGAAGGCGCCGATCACGGTGACGAAGAGCAGTGCCGTGTGCGACAGCTCGAAGATCGGTGAAAGGCGCGCGACCATGAAGACGCCGGCGGTCACCATTGTGGCGGCATGGATGAGCGCGGAGACCGGCGTCGGGCCTTCCATGGCATCCGGTAGCCAGGTGTGCAGCGGAACCTGCGCCGACTTGCCCATGGCGCCCATGAAGAGCAGCAGGCAAACGACCGTAAGTGCCGCGTGACGATCGAGTTCGTAGCCGAGGAAGTTCAGCACCGCCGCGCCATGCTCGGCCGTCTCCGCCCCGCCTTCGACGGGGATGAAGGACGTGGTGTTGGCGAAGATGGTGCTGAAATTGATCGAACCGAACAGCACGAACACGCCGAAGATGCCGAGCGCGAAGCCGAAGTCGCCGACGCGGTTGACCACGAAGGCCTTGATCGCGGCGGCGTTGGCGGAGGGCTTCTTGTACCAGAACCCGATCAGCAGATAGGACGCCAGGCCCACGCCTTCCCAGCCGAAGAACATCTGGACGAGATTGTCCGACGTCACCAGCATCAGCATGGCGAAGGTGAAGAGCGACAGGTAGGCGAAGAAGCGCGGCCGATGCGGGTCGTGGTGCATGTAGCCGATCGAATAGATGTGAACGAGGGCGGAAACGGTGTTCACGACAACCAGCATGACCACCGTCAGCGTATCGATGCGGAACGCCCATTCCACGTCGAGCGCACCCGCCTGGATGAAGCGCAGCACCGGCAAGGTAAAGGCCTCGCCCTCGCCCAGACCGTAGGAGATGAAGGCGATCCAGGACAGGACCGCCGCGACCACGAGGAAGCCGGACGTGATGTATTCGCACGCCTTGGCCCCGAGCGAACTGCCGAACAGTCCCGCGATCAGGAAGCCGAGAAGCGGAAGGAAGACGATGGCGTGGTACATCTCAGCCCTTCATCATGTTGACGTCTTCGACGTCGATCGAACCGCGGTTGCGGAAGAAGACGACGAGGATCGCGAGCCCGATCGCGGCTTCGGCGGCCGCGACCGTCAGAACGAAGAGCGCGAAGACCTGGCCCACCATGTCGCCGAGCTCGGCGGAGAAGGCGACGAAGTTGATGTTCACCGCGAGCAGGATGAGTTCGACCGACATCAGGATGATGATGATATTCTTCCTGTTGAGGAAGATCCCGAACACGCCGAGCGTGAACAGGATCGCCGAGACTGTAAGGAAATGCGCGATACCGACTTCCATGAGTTTTCCTGTCAGATTCCCTTGCCCGTCTCGACTTCCACCACCTCGATGGCGGTTTCCGGAGTGCGGGCGACCTGGGCTGAGATCGATTGACGCTTGACGCCTTCCTTGTGGCGCAGCGTCAGCACGATGGCACCAACCATGGCCACCAGCAGGATCATCCCCGCGATCTGGAAGAAGAAGATGTAGTCCGTGTAGAGGAGATCCCCGAGAGCGGCCGTGTTCGATCGCACCGCCAGGGACGGGATCGGGCGCGTGATCTCGCCTGCGAGTTCCGGCGTCAGCGTATAGCCGCCGATCACGATGATCAGTTCCGCTGCCAGGATGAGGCCGACCAGGCCCCCGATCGGCGCATATTGCTGCGCGCCCTGCTTCAGTTCGGCGAAATCGACATCGAGCATCATGACGACGAACAGGAACAGCACTGCCACGGCGCCGACATAGACGACGAGCAGAATCATCGCCAGGAACTCGGCTCCCGTCAGGAGGAAAAGGCCTGCGGCGTTGAAGAAGGTCAGGATCAGATACAGCACGGAATGGACGGGATTGCGCGAGGCAATCACCATGAAGGCGCTCGCGACCGCTATGAAGGCGAACACGTAGAAGAAGATCGCCCCTAGTCCTGTCAGCAGCATGGGTTCCCCCGGTTATTCGGCGCCGCTTTCGCGTTGCCTGGATGCGGCCTGGCCCCCAAGGCCGAAACCGCGTTGTCCTTAGACGAGCATGCCGCGCTCGTCCATCGCAGGAAGGATCACCTGTAGGGCGAATCCAGAGCGATGTTTCGTGCGATTTCGCGCTCCCAGCGATCCCCGTTCGCCAGCAGCCTGTCCTTGTCGTAGTAGAGTTCCTCGCGGGTTTCCGTCGAGAACTCGAAGTTCGGTCCCTCGACGATGGCGTCGACCGGGCAGGCTTCCTGGCAGAAGCCGCAATAGATGCACTTCACCATGTCGATGTCGTACCGAACGGTGCGGCGCGTCCCGTCGTTGCGGCGCGGCCCGGCCTCGATGGTGATCGCCTGCGCCGGGCAGATCGCCTCGCACAGCTTGCAGGCGATGCAGCGCTCCTCGCCGTTGGGATAGCGCCGCAGGGCATGCTCGCCGCGGAAGCGCGGGCTCTGGGGGTTCTTCTCGTGAGGGTAGTTGATGGTGTATTTCGGCGCGAAGAACTGCCGCATGGACAGCACGACGGCGCCGAAGAACTCCTTCAGCAGCAGCGACTTCGCGGCTTGGACCAACGCCGACATTGTCATTCTCCAGCAAAGAGCGGGCCGACGAACCAGCCCACGAGCGGCAGGAGCACGAACTGGCTCAAGCCGGTGATTTGAAGGACGCGCTTGGTTTCGGGCAGGTCCACGCGGGACGCCAGCATGCGCAGCAGCACATAGTCCGCCGCCGCGATGACCAGCCCGACGAGAGCGCCGATCATAGCAGCACTCATGCCACCAGCCCCGTGAACTTCAGGAAGGCGGCGGTGATGACGACCATGGCGAGCGAGATCGGGAGGAAGACCTTCCAGCCAAGCCGCATCAGCTGGTCGTAGCGGAAGCGCGGTACGAAGGCCTTTACCAGCGCGATCATGAAGAACACGAAGCAGACCTTCAGGATGAACCAGATCGCCCCCGGCACCCAGGTGAAGGGTGCGAAGTCGAAGGGCGGCAGCCATCCTCCCAGGAAAAGTATGGTGGTAAGCGCGCACATCAAGACGATCGCGACATATTCGCCCAGGAAGAACAGCAGGAACGGCGTCGACGAGTACTCGATCATGTGACCGGCGACGAGTTCCGATTCGGCCTCGACGAGATCGAAGGGGGGCCGGTTCGTCTCGGCCAGCGCCGAGATGAAGAAGATGATGAACATCGGGAACAGTGGCAGCCAGTGCCAGTCAAGGAAGGTGTTCGGCAATCCCATCATCGTGCCTACGCCATCGACCTGGGACAGCACGATCGCCGACAGGTTCAGCGAACCGACGCACAGGAGCACGGTAATGATGACGAAGCCGATCGAGACCTCGTAGGAAACCATTTGGGCCGCCGACCGCAGCGCGCCGAGGAACGGGTATTTCGAGTTGGATGCCCAACCGCCCATGATGACGCCGTAGACTTCCAGCGAGGCGACGGCGAAGACGAAGAGAATGCCGACGTTGATGTCGGCTATTGCCCAGCCGGGTCCGATCGGGATGACGGCCCACGCCGTCATCGCGAGGACGGCCGTCACCAGCGGCGCCAGCAGGAAGACGCCCTTGTTGGCGCCCGACGGGATGACCGGCTCTTTGAAGACGAACTTCAGGAGGTCGGCGAAGGCCTGGAAGAGCCCCCACGGACCGACGACGTTGGGCCCGCGCCGGCGCTGGACCGCTGCCCAGATCTTGCGATCGGCGTAGAGGATATAGGCGACGAAAATCAGCAACGCGACAAGCAGCACCACCGACTTCAGGAGGATGATCAGCGCCGGCAGGACGTAGATATCGAAGAAAGCTTCCATCGGCCCTGCCCTATTCCGCCGCCTGCCTGAACCCGCCCCGCGCGAGCGCCGAGCACTCGGCCATGACGGCCGAGGCGCGCGCGATGGGATTGGTCAGATAAAAATCCCCGACCGCGGACACGAACGGGCCCTTCTCGAACTCCCCGCCGCTGCCGGCAATTTTCGCGATGTCGGCCGGATCGCCCGCCGCGATCGCGTCGATTTCGGCGAAATGCGGGTGGTCCGCATAGAGCTTGGCGCGCAGTTGGGCGAGCGAATCGAACGGCAGTTTCTTGCCGAGCACGTCAGACAGCGCCCTCAGGATCGCCCAATCCTCCCTCGCCTCGCCCGGTGCGAAGCCGGCGCGCGTCGTCATCTGTACGCGGCCTTCGGTGTTGACGTAGGTGCCGGATTTCTCCGTGTAGGTGGCGCCAGGCAGAATGACGTCGGCGCGGTGCGCGCCGGCATCGCCATGGCTGCCGATGTAGATGGAGAAGGCGTCGCCGATATTGCCCATGTCGATTTCGTCCGCGCCGAGCAGGAAGAGAACATCGAGCGCGCCCATCATCTGGGCAACCGATTTGCCGCCCTCGCCGGGCACGAAGCCGAGATCGAGGCCACCGACCCGCGATGCCGCCGTGTGAAGCACCGCGAACCCGTTCCAGCCGTCCGAAACCGCCCCGACGTCGCCCGCGATCTTGGCCGCGAGCCCGAGGATCGCCGCGCCATCGCCACGCATCAGCGCTCCCTGTCCGACGATGATCATCGGGCGCTCGGCTTTCTTCAGTACGGAGAGAAACGCGATGTTGTCCTCCGAGAGGCCCTTCAGCGTCTCGGCGCCGGCGCCCAGCATCTCGTAGTCATAACGCAGATCGCCCACCTCGCCGATCACGCCGATCGGGAAATTGCCGGCCCGCCACCGCTTGCGGATGCGTGCGTTGAGAACCGAAGCCTCGAAGCGCGGATTGGCGCCGATGATCAGCAGCGCATCGGCGTTCTCGATGCCCTCGATGGTGGGATTGAACAGATAGCTCGAGCGGCCAAGCGCGGGATCGAGCGCTGCCCCGTCCTGCCGGCAGTCCATATTCTTCGACCCCAGCGCCGCCATGAGGAGCTTCAGGGCGTACATCTCCTCGACGGAAGCGAGGTCGCCCGCGATGGCGCCGATCCGCTCCGGCGAGGCTGCCGCGACCCGGTCGCGGACCGCCGCGAATGCCTCGCTCCAGGAGGCGGGAACCAGCCGACCGTCACGCCGCACATAAGGCCGGTCCAGCCGCTGCGAGCGCAGGCCGTCCCAGATGAAGCGCGTCTTGTCGGAGATCCACTCCTCGTTCACGGCATCGTTGACTCGCGGCAGGATGCGCATGACCTCGCGGCCGCGCGTATCGACGCGGATGGCCGAGCCGACCGCGTCCATGACATCGATGGATTCGGTTTTGGTCAGTTCCCACGGACGCGCCTGGAAGGCGTAGGGCTTGGACGTCAGCGCACCGACGGGGCACAGATCGATGACGTTTCCCTGGAGCTCGGAGGTCATCGCCTGTTCGAGGTAGGTCGTGATCTCGGCGTCCTCGCCCCGGCCGATCAGCCCGAGCTCGGAGATTCCCGCCACTTCGGTGGTGAACCTCACGCAACGCGTGCAGTGAATGCAGCGCGTCATGATCGTCTTGACCAGCGGGCCGATGTACTTGTCTTCCACCGCTCGCTTGTTCTCGTGATAGCGCGAGCTATCCACGCCGAAGGCCATTGCCTGGTCCTGCAGGTCGCACTCGCCGCCCTGGTCGCAGATCGGACAATCGAGCGGATGGTTGATCAGCAGAAACTCCATCACGCCTTCGCGGGCCTTCTTGACCATCGGCGTGTTGGTGAAGATTTCAGGCAGTTCGCCATTTGGGCCGGGCCGCATGTCGCGAACGCCCATGGCGCAGGAAGCCGCGGGCTTGGGCGGCCCGCCCTTCACCTCGACGAGGCACATGCGGCAGTTGCCGGCGATCGACAGCCGCTCGTGAAAGCAGAACCGCGGAATCTCAGCACCCGCCTCTTCAGCCGCCTGCAGCAGCGTGAAGTGGTCGGGGACCTCGATTTCCTTGCCGTCGACCTTGAGTTTAGCCATTATTCGCCCCCGGCGGATTGCGCCGCTTCGTATGCTTTCAGGAGTTCGGTGACAAGGACGCCGTCGATCCGCATCCCGGCAATGCAGGCCTCCGTCACCTCGACGTCCGCCATTCTCGTGTTTCTAAAGACCGCACCCGAGAGATCGACATCTTCAAAGACCGATCCGCGAGCATTGACGTTACTGACGAGCAGCATGGAGAGGTCCGCGTTCGATACCTTCGCGCGCGCCATGGCAACATCGTTGAACAACGATACGGAAAGATCGGCTCCAACAACATCCAGCGATTCGGTACGCCCCTCGATCCGCATACTTGGTCAGGCCTTGCCAGTCAGCCGGGCCGCCTGCTTCAACCATTCGTCCCGCACGATGCGGCCCCGGAAGCCGAGTTCCTCGTCGAGCCAGCGAATCTCGGCCCCGGTGAACTCCGCGATCTGCCCGTAGGTCCAAATGCCGAGGCCGTTCAATACCTTCTCGAGCTTGGGGCCGACACCCGCGATCGCCTTGAGATCGTCTACTACGTCGGGCTTTTCCATCGCGGCAGGCTTCGCCAGCGCCTCGCTTGCGGTCGCGACTTCCGCCACGGCCTGACCGGCTTCCTCGGAGGCGCGTAACGGCACGACCGTATCGACCATCGCCGACCCGATCTCCGTCGCCGCCTTCATTCCCGCGTCGAGCATATCGCCGGCGACCACTCCCGTATCGGCGGCGATGGTGTCCATTGCGGCCCTGGTGCGCTTGGCCGCCGATTTCGGCGCCTTGTAGGCCGGTACCTCGGAGTCCGCGTCGGAGGGCGGATAGGCCGCTCCGGACATCTTCTCGGCGAGTTGCAGCGAATTCGACACCGCGCTCAGCCAGAAGCCGAAGGCCTGCCCCGCCATGCCGGCGCCCAGCGCCATGAAGGCGGCCGGAGCCGCGAACATGCTGGCGGACGCGGCGTCGCCGCCGAAGCCCTTCGGCTGCATCGCCTCCATGTCCTGGCTGATTTTCTTCAGACTGGCTTCCATGGTCCTTGCATCCGGCATCAGTCCATCAGGCACGAAAAACTTCGACATCGTCATGTCTCCCTTTCGTTGCTTGCTGCCTCGCCCGTCGTCTCCCAGTCACTCCGGCCGTTCGGCCTGTTCTCGCCTACTCCGCCGCGACCAGCACCGGTTCGGCACGGTGCGCGTTGCGGCTGAACTCGTCGATGCGGCGCTCGATCTCCGGACGGAAGTGCCGGACCAGGCCCTGGATCGGCCATGCCGCCGCGTCGCCGAGCGCGCAGATCGTGTGGCCCTCGACCTGCTTCGTCACGTCGAGCAGCATGTCGATCTCGCGCTTCTGCGCCTCGCCGCGCACGAGCCGCTCCATGACGCGCCACATCCAGCCTGTGCCCTCGCGACAGGGCGTGCACTGGCCGCAGCTCTCGTGCTTGTAGAAATAGGACAACCTGGCAATCGCCTTCACGATATCGGTCGACTTGTCCATGACGATGACAGCCGCCGTGCCGAGACCGGATTTCAGGTCGCGCAGCGAATCGAAATCCATGGGCGTGTCCATGATCTGCTCGGCCGGCACCAGCGGCACGGACGCGCCGCCCGGAATGACGGCGAGCAGATTGTCCCAACCGCCGCGAATACCGCCGCAGTGACGGTCGATCAGTTCGCGGAACGGGATCGACATCGCTTCCTCGACGGTGCACGGGTTGTTGACGTGCCCGGATATGCAGAACAGCTTGGTACCGACGTTGTTCTGCCGCCCGAACGAGGAGAACCATGCCGCACCGCGCCGCAGAATGGTCGGAGCGACCGCGATCGACTCGACGTTGTTGACCGTCGTCGGGCAGCCATAGAGGCCCGCGCCCGCCGGGAACGGCGGCTTCAGGCGCGGCTGGCCTTTCTTGCCCTCAAGGCTCTCGAGCAGCGCCGTCTCCTCGCCGCAAATGTAGGCGCCGGCGCCGTGGTGAACGTATATGTCGAAATCATAGCCGTTCTTGTTGCCCTTGCCGATCAGGTTGGCCTCGTAGGCCTCGTCGATGGCGCGCTGCAGCGCTTCGCGCTCGCGGATGAATTCGCCGCGCACGTAGATGTAGGCCGCGACCGCGCCCATCGCGCAGCCGGCAATCAGGCAGCCTTCGACCAGCGTGTGCGGGTCGTGGCGCAGGATGTCGCGGTCCTTGCAGGTGCCGGGCTCCGATTCGTCGGCGTTCACCACGAGATAGCTCGGCCGGCCGTCGGACTGTTTTGGCATGAACGACCATTTGAGGCCGGTCGGAAAGCCCGCGCCGCCGCGGCCGCGCAGCCCCGACGCCTTCATCTCGCTAACGATCCAGTCGCGTCCCTTGGCGATCAGCCCGGCCGTGTCGTCCCAGTGGCCGCGCGCGATGGCGCCTTGCAGCGACTTGTCGAAGCGGCCGTAGATGTTGTTGAAGATGCGGTCTTTGTCCTGAAGCATCGTCTACTCCGCCGGCCGATCGATGATGTCGAGCCGACGCTCGATCCAGACCAAACGCCCGTCCACATGGCCCAATGACTGATAGATGTTCGCTATGTCGGCATGCGCAGACCCGACCTCGGACGACAAGCCGCGAAGCTGGCCCGAGATCGGATACAGGCGCGTATCCACCTCACCCAGTTTGTGCTCGATGTTCGACAGGCGCGGCTGCATCGCTTTCAGCACCTCATAGATCAGTTCGTTGGTGACTTCGGCCATTCGTGTTCCTCAGCGAGGCTTCTTTCCGAACACGCGAACATACTCCGCTTCGCCGCCATCCGCGAGCGCCTTGGCCTGCCTGACCCAGTCCTCGCGCTCGATCCTGCCGCGGAACCGGAGATAGCCGTCGACCCATCCCCGCTCTTCCGGCGTCCAGGCGGCGATCTGGGTGAAGGTAAATATCCCGAGCGAATGCAGCGTCTGCTCGATCTTGGGACCGACGCCGGAGATCATCTGCAACTCGTCGGGCGCGGCGGGCCGCTCCATTCCGATCGGCCGGTTCTTGTCGAGGAGCGACGGCTTTTCCGGCTCCTGCGGCTTTCCCTTGCCTTTCGCGGTGCGCGCAAGGGCTACGGTTGAATTGACCTCGCCCACATCGTCGTCGGCCGGCGCGGACTGACCGCCCAGGCTGCTGGCAGTTCTGGCGATCGATAGTGTCGGACCCTCGTTCGGGCTCGTGGGTGCGCCTTCCACCTGTTCGGAGGTCGGCGCGTCGCCCTTCGACGGCTCTCTCGCCGAACGCTGCTTCCTCGTCTCCTCTACGATCGGCTCGGCGGCGTTTGCC
>CATMOC010000064.1 GCA_950071955.1 uncultured Mesorhizobium sp.
CCCTTTGGGCCCAGCCGGTCGGCCCCCGCGCCGACGGTCGCGCGATCCTTGGCGATGGCCTGAGCGAGGCCCGCCTGATCGATGCCCGGACTGTGTCGAAGCGCGTCGAGCGCGGCGAACTGCACTGGCGTCAGATCGAACCCTGCCTCGCGCACCCTCTGCAGGAAGACTTGCGTCGACAGCTGATGCAGCCGTCGGATCAGGTGCCCCGGCATCCTGGAGCTTACGTGCATCGAGCTTTCCCCATTCTTCCCGCCGCTCCGGCGCAGCTTTGCCGAGCGTCGATAGCGAAGGCCAGTAAAACATTCCCTTGGCGTCGGCCACTCCACGGATGTCGCGTCGCTGCGTCGCTCATGGTCGCGATCAGGGCGTCGGGGCCGCGGCCCTATCGCAGTTGCGGACCGAACAACGCGGATCGTCCGGCGCCGCCGCGCCAAGTCCGGCAAGATTTTCGGGAGGCGTTGTCTGAGGCGCCGGCTAGCCGGCGCCGCGCGCGTTGACGTAGATCGAGCGGAGCGACGTCGTGGCGGTGATGAACAGCCGGTTGCGCTTCGGGCCGCCGAAACAAAGGTTTGATACGACCTCGTCGAGCAGGACCTTGCCGAGCAGCGTCCCGTCCGAGGCAAAACAGTGCACGCCGTCGGCGGCAGAACACCAGAGATTTCCGCCGGTATCGACGCGGAAGCCGTCGAACAGGCCGGCATCGCAGGTGACGAACGTCTCGCCGTCGCGAAGAGACTTGCCATCGGGGGAAAGCCGATAGCGGCGGATGTCGGGCGAACAGTCGGGGAAATGCGTCCTGCCCGTATCAGCGACATAAAGGACGGTCTCGTCGGGCGAGAAGGCGAGGCCGTTGGGCTGCTTCATGTCCTCCACGACACGCGTCAGGGTGCCGTCGGGATCGATCCTGTAGACGTGGCGGCCGTCCTGTTCCATGGGCGAGGCGTCGCCCTCGTAGTCGCTGTCGATGCCGTAGGAAGGGTCGGTGAACCAGACGGACCCGTCGGATTTCACGACCACGTCATTGGGCGAGTTCAGGCGCTTGCCGTCAAAGCGGTCCGCCAGCACTGTGCGCGAGCCACCAAACTCGTAGCGGCTGACGCAGCGCCCGCGGTGCTCGCAGGCGATCAGCCGCCCCTGGCGGTCGAGCGTGTGGCCGTTCTGGTTGCGGCAGGGCTGCTCGAAGGTGGCCACCGCGCCGTTCATCTCGTCCCAGCGCAGGATGCGGTCGTTGGGGATATCGGACCAGATCACGTAGCGGCCGGCCGGAAAGTAGACCGGCCCCTCGGTCCACCGCCCTCCCGACCACAACACTTCGGGGCCTGCGTTCATGTGGACCATGCGGGCGAAACGCCCGTCGCGAATGTCGTAGTGATGCGCAGGCACGGTTCTTCCTCCCTCAGGACGTGACGCGGGCGTTGCGGCCGTAGACGAGCAGCATGCCGATGATCACCGTGCCGTAGATGATCTGGGGCCCGGCTTCCGGCATCTGCATGATCGAAAGTACCGAGTTCAGGAGCACGATGAGGATGACGCCGACCAGCGTGCCGGCATAGCGTCCGCGCCCGCCGAGGATATGCGTGCCGCCGAGCACGACCGCCGCGATCGCCGGCAACAGGAAGGCGTTGCCCATGCCCTGGTAGGCCTTGGCCGAGTATCCCGTCAGCAGGAACCCGGCGAGCGCCGCGCAGAGGCCGGATGTCACGAAGGCGCCGATGATGACGCGGCGGGTGCGGATGCCCGAGAGATAGGCCGCGGCCTCCCGCGAACCGGTCGCGTAGACCGAGCGGCCGAAGGCCGTGCGCGTCAGGATCACCGAAATCGCCACGGAGACGGCGGCCCAGACGAAGATGGCGACGGGGATGCCGAGAATCTTCTCCTTGGCCAGGAAGAGCATCATCGGCGTGGCGCGGTCCTGCGGCGCGAAGCCGCCCGTCTGCGCGACCATCAGGCCGCGAAGGACGGTGTCGACGCCGAGCGTGAAGATCATCGAGGGAATGCGCAGATAGGCGACGCCGAACCCGTTGAACAACCCGACGGCCAGCCCCACCGCCAGCGCGGTGGGCAAAGCGAGGTCGCCGCCGACGGCGGTGGCGGTCATGGCGGCGGCCGAGAGCGTCCACGGGATCGACAGGTCGATGTGGCCGAGCAGGATGACCATCATCATGCCCGCCGCGCAGATGCCCAGAAAGGCGCCCGTCTGCAGCTGCTGCAGGAGGTAGCCCGGCGACAGCAGGGGAACGGTGCCGCTGGTGATCAGCGTGTATGCCGTGCCGGCGATCAGGATCGCGAGGATGAACAGCGCCGCGATGGCGATCGGTCTGTCTTCGGGCGAGAGCCTGGCGAGCATTGCGATACCTCAGCGGAAGAGATCGAGCTTGTTTCGCACTCTGAGCGTGCGGATAGCCCCGAACGACACGGCCACGAGCAGGACCAGACCCTCGATCAGCGGCTGGAGCAGCGGATCGATGGAAAGGATGCGGAAATAGAAGGAGATGACCCGCAGGATGAGCGCGCCGACCAGGCTGCCGATGGCGCCTCCCGCCCCGCCGAGCAGCGAGGTGCCGCCGAGCACGACGGCGGCGATCGAGTTCAAGGTGTAGGCACCAGCCTGCTGGATGTCGGCGTTTCCCGACGAGGTCTGGATGGCGAGGTAGAGCCCGCCGCAGGCGGCGAAGAATCCGCCGAGCGTGAAGGCGGCGATCTTGGCGCGCGCGATCGGCAGGCCCGACATGTAGGCCGCGCCCTCGGCCGAACCGACGGCATAGACGGTGCGGCCGGTCACCGAGCGGCGGAACGGCACCCAGACGAGCACCGCGATCGCCAACAGGATCAGGATCGGCACCGGCAGGTCGGCAAATGGGGCCAGCCAGGGCGAATCCGCGTCGAAGCCGTAGGTGTCGGCAAAATCCCATATCGTATTGGTGAGCGCCCAGTTCAGATCGCCATCGACCTCTCCGCCCGGCTTCGGCCGGATCCACAGCGCCAGCCCCATGGCGATCGCACCGGTGGCCAGGGTCGCGATGATGGGCTGGATGCGGCCGTAGACGACGACAAGGCCGTTCATGAGCCCGAACGCCGTGCCGGCGAGAAGCGTCGCCACCATCCCGAAAAGGATCTGCGCCGGCGAGCCGCTGACCAGTTCGGAGGCGATGCAGTTCGTCAGGGTCATCACCGCGCCGACGGAGAGATCGAGGCCGCCGAGCAGCACCGGTACCGTCTGCGCCATGGCGACGAAGGCCAGCGCCACCGCCTCGTTGGAATTCTGCACGAAGACCGCAGCGGAAAAGCCGCGCGGATGCATCAGGTTGTAGACGAGGTAGATCGCCGCGAAGAGGAGGAGTGCTCCGGCGAAACCCCGGTTCTGCCGGAGCCAGCGTGCAAGCGGGGCGAGCGTCATGCCGCCTCGACGTCGATGTTCAGTGAGGCGGCCACGATCCCCTCCTCGGTCATCGCGTCGCCTTCCAGCTCACTCACCACGCGCCCGTCATAGAGCACGTAGACGCGGTCAGAGCAGCCGATCAGTTCGGCGTAGTCGGAGGAATAGAACAGGATCGCCTTGCCATCGTCGGCAAGCGACCGCATCAGGCGGTAGATCTCCTGTTTCGTGCCGACGTCTATGCCGCGCGTCGGATCGTTGAGGAGGATGATGTCGGGATCGACCATGAGCCACTTGGCGATGACCACCTTCTGCTGGTTGCCGCCGGACAGGGTCATGACGGCGTCCGTGGGCGCGCCGATCCTGACCTGCAGCTTGGCAAGGGCCTCCGCGACGGCGCGGCTGGCCAGGCCACTGTCGATCACCGGCCCGCGCGAGACGCGGTCGAAAGCGGCGGCAAGCAGATTGTCGGCGATCGGCATGCCGAGCATCAATCCCTCCGTCTTGCGGTCCTCCGGCACCAATGCGATACGCGTGGAGCCGCTTTTGGCGGCGTAAGGCGAGGACGGGATGCCGCGCTTTCCCGCCACCTCGACCGAACCAGACACGCCGCGCAGGACGCCGAACAGCGCCAGCAGCAGTTCCTTCTGTCCCTGGCCGTCCAGCCCGCCCAGCCCGACGATCTCGCCGCGCCCGATCGAGACATCCACGCCGTTGAGACGGTTCTCCCAGCGCAGGCCCTTCACCGTCAGGATCGGGTCCAGCGCCTTCGGCTGCGGCTTTGGCGGAAACTGCGCCTCGACGTCGCGGCCGATCATCAGTCGCACGATCTCGGTGTCGGAATGGGCTCCCTTCGCGAAGGTCTCGATATGCTGCCCGTTGCGGAACACCGACAGCGTGTCGCAGAGCGCTTCCACCTCATGCATGCGGTGGGAGATGAAGAGGCTGGACACGCCGCGGCCCTTGAGGTCGGCAAGGAGGTCGTACACCGTCTGGACGTCGCGCGAGGTCAGCGCCGAGGTCGCCTCGTCGAGGATCAGCACCTTCGGATCGCGTCCAAGCGCCTTGGCGATCTCGACCATCTGGCGGCGCGACAGGGGCAGTTCGCGGACCAGCGCGTGCGGATCGATGTCCTCGCAGCGGACACGCGCAAGAAGAGCCTCCGCCCGGCGAACCTGCGCGCGGCGGTCGATCAGCCCGAACCGGCGCGGCGGATCGGAAATGCAGATGTTGTCGGCAACCGTCAGGTCGGGGACGAGAGACAGCTCCTGGAACATGCAGACGATGCCGTTGCGCGTCGCTTCATCCGGCGATGCGAACGAAACGGTCCTGCCTTCGAGCAGCATCTCGCCGGCGTCCGGCACGAGCACCCCGGCCATGATCTTGATGAGGGTCGACTTCCCCGCGCCGTTCTCGCCGAGGATCGCATGGATCGTGCCCGGCCTGCACGCGAAGTCGACCTTCTCGAGCGCACGGATTCCGGCGAAATACTTCGAGATTCCGCGATACTCGACGATCGGTTCGGTCAACGGATCTCCTCCCGCCGGCGACAGGCTACAGGAATTCGCGGAATCTGGCGATGGTGGTCCCGGAAGGTGTCTTCCGGGACCGCGAAGGGCGCAGCGCTATTTCACGTCCGCCTCGGACTGCGACATGATCGCGGGGCCGGAGACGTTGACGCCGCAGGGCGGAAACTCGTTCACCGTGAAGAAGTTGTCCGGCAGATCGGACCAGTAGTTCGTGCCGTCCTTCAGTTCATCGTAGGTCGCGACCGGCAGGGGAACCGAGATGAGCTGCGGCATGACGTTGCCCTCCAGCGCCGAAACAGCAGCCTTCATCGCGATCGCGACGAGGCCCGGCGACTGGCCGATGGAGATGCCCTTCAACCCCTCGCCGGAATGCTGCGCGACAAGCTTGCGGAAGCCGTTCTCGGATTCGCCGGCGATCGGCACCATCGGGTGCTTGGCATCCATCATCGCCTGCACGACGCCGGTGGTGCCGCCCTGGACGAGGAAGCCGTCGAACTGGCCGTGGACGGCAATCGCGTCGGCGGTGACCTTCTGGGCCGTGCCGTCGTCCCAGTTTCCGACCACCTGGACGACGTCCCATGTGCCGCCGGACTTGTCCAGCACCTCGTGGATGCCGACCGAGCGGTCGCGGTCGACCGAGTTGCCGGGAAGGCCGCGGACCTCGAGCAGCTTGCCGGAGGTCTTGCCGCTGGCCTTCAGCTCGTCGAGCACGAAGGACGCCCATTTGCGGCCCATCTCGAGCTGGTCCTCGTTGACCTGCATGACCTTGTCGGTATCCAGAACGTTGTCGAAAGGAACGATGACGACATCGTTCTTGTCGGCAAGGCGGATGACGCGGTCGAATCCGTCCGGCGATACCGCGATCGTCACGATCGCGTCGAAGCCCTGGTTGATGAAGTCCTCGATGGCGCCGAGCTGCGCCGGCGCATCCGTGCCGGTCGACACGACCTTGAACTCCTTGATCTTGTCCTTGATCGCCGGATCCTCGGCGAAGGCCTTCGCCGTCTTGATCATCTGGATACGCCAGGTGTTACCGACGAAGCCGTTCACCACCGCGATGCGGTATGGTCCGGGCTTGGCATTCCACTTCATGAACTTGGTCTCGCCCGACCATGGGGCGAAACATTCCGGGTTCGCGCCCGGTCCCGACACCATTTCGGGGCCGGCATAGGCAAACTGGGTGCCGAGCGCCAGTACGGCAATCGCGGCGGCCGATTTCAACAGTCGCTTCATGGTTCTTCCTCCCTGTCGACGCCCGTTCGCGGATCGCTCCACCGGGCCGGCGTCGTCACCCCCTGCGCCCGTCCGGGACGCATATTCCTCCGCGAAACCTCAGGCCGCCCCCGCCATCTCCTCGCTGAAGTTCCTGAAGCCGGTCATCAGGTGGCTGCGCAGCCTGTACTGGAACGAGAGACGATCCTTCGCCGCGAGCGCGTCGATCACCCCCTGATGTTCGGAATATGTCTCGGTCATGAAGGTGCGCCTCGTCTTGCCCTTCTGCATGATGCGCAGGATGACCGGTTTCATGACGTTGTAGACGTCGAGCATCGCCGTATTGTCGAGGATGGAGATCAGCCGGACGTGAAAAGAATAGTCGAGCTCCGAGGCCTGCTGCAGGTCGTGGATGTCGGCGAGCCTGCCGTTGATCGCATACAGTTCCTCGACGTCGCGATCGGTGATGCGGTCGAGAAGCTGATCGGCCGAGCCGACTTCCAGCAAGTCCCGGAACCCCTGGACGTCGGAGAAGGTTTTGCGCGAGACTTCCATCGTGTTGAAGGACAGGAGCTCGAACGCCCGTGCCATTCGATTGTCGGTGATGGTCGCGCCGATCTTCGGGCGCACGTCGACCATGCCGTAGGCCTTCAGGATGCGCATCGCCTCGCGCACGGTGTTGCGGCTGGCACCGTAGCGGATGCACAGGTCCCGTTCGGTCGGGAGATTGTCGCCGACCGTGAGGCCGGAATCGGCGATGAACCTCCGGATCTCGCGCACGACCGCATCGACGGCCGAACCGCCAGCTTCTTCCCTGCCTGATCCTGATCCCGTCTTGTCGTTCATGCAATTGCTGCGCTTGCTCGCGACCCCGAGTACCATTTGTCAGACCAGAAGAGTTAAGGCGATGGCCTACGGGCTGTCAACGGGGTCCAGTGTCGTGCATGAGAAGAAAATGTCCGCTATTTGTCCTACCAGCCGCCGCGCCCGAAATCGGCTCGCCTCATGATGGAGGAGGCACGTCCGGCCGCGACCGGAGGTATTCGACCACTGTGCGATGGCGGGCGGATCGTGGTTTTCCGGCGAGCCAGGCGGGCTCCGCGAGGGCGGGCGGAAGGATTTCATCGCGTTTCAGGACGACCCCTTCTCGGCCGTCCGGGCGAGCACGGGGATACTCCCCGACGTGTGGGGATCAGGAAACGTCGGGCCGGACGACTGCCAGGAATTCCGGTGTCCGCCGCTGGGCGAAGGCCTCCATGGCTTCCACCACCTCCGCCCCGCCGACGAGCGACGCCTGGGCGTCGCGCTCGGCATCGAGCTGCGCGTCGAGGTCGTTGACGAAGGCGCCGTCCAGCAGACGGCGCGTCGCGACCTGGCCGGCGACGGGTCCCGCCGCGAGCCGGGCTGCGACTTCCATCGCCTGTTCCTCCAGCGCGTCGTCTTCGGCCACGGACCAGATCAGCCCCCAGTCGAGCGCCTGCTCGGCCGAAACCGGCGTGCCCGTCAGCAGAACGCCCAGCGCCCGCGCCCGGCCGAGGGTGCGCGCGAGCTGCCAGGACGTGCCGAGATCCGGCACGAGACCGAGCTTTGGGGTGAAGGTGAGGACGAAGCGCGCCGATCGCGCCGCGATCACGATGTCGCCAGCCAGCGCCAGCCCGACGCCGCCGCCGGCCGCGACGCCGTTCACGGCCACGACCACGGGAAACGGCGCGTTGCGAACGTCGCGGATCAAGGCATGCATCAGCCCGTCCAGCACGGCCGCGCAGGCCTCGCCGCGCTCTTGCGGCGGCAGGTGGCCGCCCATCATGGGGTCGGCGAGATCGGCACCCGAACAGAAGCTCCGGTCGCAGCCGGTCAGCACCATGGCGCGGACGTCGGCCCGCGCGGAAAGTCCGGCGATCGCCGCGCGCAACTGCTCCAGGGTCTCGCGCCGCAGCGCGTTCCTGGTCTCGGTACGGACGATCGCGACGCGCGCCACATTGCCGTCGTAGGTCACGATCAGGTCCGAATTCTGCATCTGGGTTCTCCGGGTAGAATGAATGCTCTCAGGTCGTTCCGGGGCGCGCGGCGCGCATCAGGGAGTCTCCGGGCGGTTCGGCGTAGAGGGCGGCGAGATCGGCGCTGCGGTTGGCAAGGACGGCACGGGCGTTGAGCGAGCCCTTGTCGGTGATCTCGCCTGCGTCGGCGGCCGGCGGGGCGGCCAGCACGATCGCGCGGGCGATGAAGGTCGACGATCCCGTGCCGCGCGCCGCCAGCCGGTCCAGCGCTTCCTGTACGCGCGTCCGCGCGCCCCCGACGGCTTGCGGCGAAAGGAACACCAGCGCCCCCACGTCGTCGCGTCCCTCCCCGCAGATGACGACGTCATGGATGGCCATGCCGGCCTCCGCCAGGAAGGCGGCGCGCAAGGCGCCGACGTTCACCCATGTGCCGGTGGAAAGCTTGAAATCCTCCGACAGGCGCCCGTCGAAGCGCAATCCGAGTGCGGGATCGTCCCCGACGAAGGCAATGGCGTCGCCGAAACGGAGGAAACCCTCCTCGTCGAAGGCCTCGCGCGTGCGTTCTGGCTCGTGCCAGTAGCCCGGCGTCACGTTCGGACCCTTGAGGCGCGCCTCCAGCTTGCCTTGCGAGGGCGCCAGCTTGAGCTCCACCCCGGGCAGCGGCACGCCCGCCAGCCCCGTCTCCTCGCTCGGCCAGTTCGCCACGAGCGCGAAGGGCGCGGTCTCGGTGGCCCCGTAGGCGCTCATGATCGGCGTGCGGAAGCCGGTAGCCGCAACCGACACCGCGTCGAAGGCCCGCAGCACCGGCTCCGACAGCGCCGCGCCCGAATAGAAGACGAACTCGACGTTGCCGAAGAAGCGCTTCGCGAATTCCGCATCCTGGTTCAGGTACGGGATCAGTTCCGCGAGGCCCTTGGGCACGGTGAAATAGGCCGTCGGCGTGACATCCTTTAGGTTGGCCACGGTGAGCGGCATTCCCTCCGCGGTCGGCTTTCCGCCGTCGATGTAGAGAGAGCCACCCAGATAGGGCACCATGCCGAGCACCTGGTTGGCGCCGGACGTGTGATGCCAGGGCAGCCAGTCGACCAGCACCGGCGGCTTTCGCGTCATGAACGGAAAAGCCTGGGCGAACATCTGCTGGGCGCTGCACAGCATGCGCTGCGTGTTGATCACGCCCTTCGGCAGCCCCGTCGAGCCCGAGGTGAAGAGGATCTTGGCGACCGTGTTTGGCCCCACACGTCTCGCGGCGCGATCGACCGCCGCCGTCGGCGGCGTCGCCAGCAGGGTGTCGAAACGGGTCACGCCCGGATCGTCGCTCGTCACCGCCACCACCTCGCAATCGGGCGGTGCCGCAGCGAGAATCGCGGCCGCGTAGCGGCTATGATCGTCGCAGAAGACGAGCCCCGGCCTCAGGAGGTCGAGAACGTGGCGCAGCTTGCGGAAATCGGTCGACAGCAGCGCGTAGGCCGGGCTCACCGGTGCATAGGGAACCCCCACATGCATGGCGGCATAGGCCAGCACGGCGTGTTCGGGGCTTGCCCCCGACAGGATCACCACTGGCCGCTCATCCGAGAGGTCGCGGTCGAGGAGCGCCTGCGAAACGCAGCGCATCGCCTGCCCGACCTCGCCATAGGTCCACCGGCGCCATGCGCCACCCTCGGCGGGCCGCTGTGCGAACAGGGTCCGGTCCGGGTGGTCGCGGGCGCCGTCGAGAACCCGGGTCGTCAGCGAAACCGGGAATGCCGCCAGTTCCTCGTCCGACCGGAGCCGGAAGGTCCCGTCGGGTGAGGCGCTGCAGACGACGCCGCGTGAGCCCGACTCGAGCGCACGAAAGGGACGCGCGCGCGACGTCGCGGCGTCCGTCGATCCTGCATCTTTCCTGTCGCTGGCCCGCATGCGGTGGCCTCCTCCCCGGCGGCGGGCGCCGGACTTGCATATTTGATTAACAGATTTATTAATTTCCGCCATCCGCCCGCGCAACTTGATTTTCGGGCGTCCGTGCGGGAAGACGAACAGTATGCGGGAATCTTGGGCGGCATGAACATGACAGAGCAAGAGCGCAGGAAGAAGCGGGTCCATGCGCACCTGACGAGGGAGCAGGTGGTCGAGGCGCTGCCGCTGTCGATCGTGCGCGCACGCGAGAGCGTGATGGGCAGCTTCCGGTCCGTCCTGCACAATTATTCGCTTACCGAGCCGCAATGGCGGGTGATCTGGACGATCGAATCGCTCGAGGAGGTCGAGATGACGGAACTCGC
Source organism: uncultured Mesorhizobium sp. (assembly GCA_950071955.1). Classification (GTDB taxonomy): domain Bacteria; phylum Pseudomonadota; class Alphaproteobacteria; order Rhizobiales; family Rhizobiaceae; genus Aquibium; species Aquibium pacificus. The sequence continues at coordinate 10,373 of CATMOC010000064.1, forward strand.
GCGCATGACCGCGATCCTGTTTCCGTCTCTCTCGCGCATCGTGCGGGACCTCGAACAGCGCGAATACATCACCCGCCGCACCGACCCTTCGGACCTGCGCCGCATGCTGGTCTCGCTCAGCGACCGCGGCGCGGCGCTCTTCGAACTCGTGGCGCCCGATGCGCGCGCGGTCTACCGCAGCATTCGCGATGTCATGGGAACCGAGAAGCTGCGCCAGCTCCAGAGCCTTCTCGTGGAACTCGACGAGAAGGTCTCGGCGCTGACGTTCCCTCCATCGGGAAGTCAGGGCCTGCCGGCAGATCTCGTCCCCCTGACGCCGCCGAAGGCGCGCGGGCGTCCCCGCAAGGTCGCCGGCTGACTTCCGACCAGGATCAGGCGTCGCGAACGGCAGATCTGTCGGTCGCCGATTGACCGGAGTTATTTAACTTGTTTAATATCGGATCGTAACCGGATGCCGACGGCGTGGCTCCCCGAGGGGCGCGCCGTCATGCCGGCCGATCGTTCGCGCAAGACGCGGGGTCCGGCCGGCCTACGGCAATCCGCGCGGGAGGAACTGGATGCCGGCCTATCTCACACAGCCGCTGAAGCGCGCCGCGCTCGTCAACCGCAACGGCCTCGCCACGATCGATGGCGGTCGGCGGCGCAAATGGTCCGAGGTGCTCGATCGTGTCGCGCGCGCGGCTGGCGGCATCGCCGCCCTGGACATCGGATACGGCGACCGGGTCGCCCTGCTGGCGCTCAACAGCGACCGCTACTTCGAACTCGAATTCGCCCTGCCGTGGGCCGGCGCCGCGATGGTCCCCGTCAACACGCGGCTCTCGCCGGCCGAAGTGGCCCACGTGCTGCGCGACAGCGGCGCGGTGGCGCTGGTCGTCGACGATTCGCAGCGCGCCTGCGCGGAGCAGCTCGGCGACATCCTGTCCGGCATGAAGGCTGTGATCTCTCTGTCGGAGACGCCCGTGGAGGGGTGGATCCACTATGAGGACATGGTGGCCGGCGCGGAGCCCTTGCCCGACCGGCTGCGCGGCGGCGGCGAGATGGCGGGAATCTTCTACACCGGGGGAAGCTCGGGCCGCTCGAAGGGCGTCGTGCTCACGCATGACAACCTCTCCACCAATGCGCTCAACGCATTGGCGCTGATCGGCTATGGCCGCGAAAGCGTCTACCTGCACGCCGCGCCGATGTTCCACCTGACGGACGGCATGTCGACCTACTCGTTGACCATGGCGGGCGGCACCC
>CATMOC010000065.1 GCA_950071955.1 uncultured Mesorhizobium sp.
CAAGCGCGTCGCCTATCACGAGATGGGCCATGCCCTCGTCGCGGCCGCGACCCCGGGTGCCGACCCTGTGCACAAAGTTTCTATCATCCCGCGCTCCATCGGAGCCCTGGGCTACACGATGCAACGCCCAACCGAAGACCGCTTCCTGATCACGGTCGGCGAACTGAAGGACCGCATGGTGGTGCTCATGGGCGGCCGGGCGGCCGAGCAGCTCGTCTTCGGCGAGGTCTCTACCGGCGCCGCCGACGACCTGGCGAAGGTGACCGATATCGCACGCCAGTACGTGACCCGCTTCGGCATGGACGAGAAGGTCGGTCAGGCCGTGCTCGAGGAGCAGCGCCAGCAATGGCTCGGGGAGGTTCCGGGAGCGGCGCGCGCGAGGGACTATTCGGAAGAGACCGCACGCGAGATCGACCTGGCCGTCCGACGGTTGATCGAAGACGCCTTCAACGCGGCGAAGGACCTGCTCGCAGGGCGGCAAGCCGATCTTCATTCGGGTGCGGAGCTGCTCCTCGAGCGCGAGACGCTGACGGCGGAAGATTTTCCGCAGCTGAAGGGCTCCCGCACTGTCGTTCCCGCCGCCTGAAGACGAGCGCTCCGGAGCGCCGCAAGATGCAAGGACCGGGTTACCGGCACCCGCGAAAACCCACCACCGAGAAAGCGCGAATGGCGAGCCTTGCGGAGAAAGTCCGCTTCCTGAGCGACCCCGCCGCCTACTCCGGCACGGAAGGCGTGGTGCGCGCGCACGAGACGCATATGTCCTGGGTCTTCATCGGCGAGCGCTCCGTCTACAAGCTCAAGAAACCCGTGCGCTACCCCTTCCTCGACTTCGGCACACCGGCGAAGCGCAAGTTCTTCTGCGAGGAGGAACTGCGCCTCAACCGCAGGCTGGCGGCGGAGACCTACCGGGCCGTCATCCCCTTGTGCCAAGGCTCCGCGGGCTCCCTCTCCATCGGCGGAGAAGGGAAGGCCGTCGACTGGCTGGTCGTCATGGAGCGGCTGCCGGAAGCCGAAATGCTGGACGAGAAGATCCGGCACGGCCGGTTTGGGGAAGACGATGTCGCGCGGATCGGCGAGACGCTGGCTCGCTTCTACCGCGCCCGCAGGCCGGAACCGGACGACGGCCGCCTCTACCTCGAACATCTCCGGCGGGAGCACGTCCTCAACCGGACTATCCTGTCGCGGCGCGACCTGGGCCTCGATGAAGCAGCCGCGGCCTTGGAGGCGGTCGGTTCGGCCCTCGAACTCCTGTCTCCGACGATCGAAGACCGCATCCGGCGGGGCCTGATCGTCGAAGGTCACGGCGATCTGAGGCCCGAGCATGTCTGTCTCGTCGAACCTGTCCAGATCATCGATTGCCTGGAGTTCAACCGCGCGATGCGGCTCATCGACCCCTATGACGAGGTCGGCTATCTCGGCCTCGAATGCGACGTGCTCGGCGCCGCGTGGGTCCGGCCGATGCTCCTCGACATCCTGGAAAAGCGGCATGGCGGGCGCCCCGGCCCGCAACTGCTTGCGTTCCACGGCGCCTTCCGCGCCTTGCTGCGCGCGCGGCTCTGCATGGCGCACCTGCTGGAGACGCCGGTGCGGCATCCTCTGAAATGGAAGCCGCTGGCGTTGCGCTACATCGCGGCCGCGCAGCGCGACTGCCTCAATCTTCCATCCCGAGAAGGCCCGACAGCGGCTCGCCCGTCTCCAGGCGCCTGATCGTCTCTGCGATCATCGGGCCGCAGGAGACGACCTCCAGCGCCCCTCCCGGGAAGCGGCCGGCCTGGCGTCCCGCCGCGGCGACCGTATCGGTCACCACGACACCCTCCAGGTCGGGGCTATCCACGAAAGGCTCGATGCCGGCGCGGAACAGACCGTGCGCGGCCAGCGCGAACACCCGTTTCGCGCCCCGTTCGCGGCAGGCACTCGCCGCCCTCAGGATCGTGCCGCCGGTGCTGATCATGTCGTCGACGATGAAGACGACCCGGTCCTCGACGTCTCCGGCGAACAGGTCGCCGGATACGACGCCGCGGCTGCGCCGTTTTTCCATGAAACCGAAACCGACCTCGGTTCCGATTTCGCTCTCCAGCGTCTCCTTCAGGAGCTGGGCCCTTTTCACGCCCCCGCCGTCGGGCGAAAAGACGGTGACGGGAAGACCATCCGCGCGCCTGCGAATGACCGGCACGAAAAGTTGCCGGCTCTCGAGATGCAGCGTCCGGCATCGGAAAGCGTTCTGGAAAGCCGCGAAATTGTGGACCTCCAGCGTGATCAGGCAGTCCGTTCCCACCGCCTCGAACAGCTGGGCCACGTAGCGCGTGGTGACCGGATCCCGGCTCTTGGTCTGACGGTCCTTGCGGGCGTAGGCGAGATAGGGGACGATCGCGGTGACGGAGGAGGCGCCGTTTTCGCGGCAGGCAGCGATGAAGAAGAGGAGCTTCACCAGCTTGTCGTTCGCCGAGGCTCCGGCCATGCCGTCCAGGGCGTGGACGACATAGACGGCCTCGCCGCGCACGCTGACGAGCGGGCGAGCCTTGTGCTCACCATCCTCGAAATCGCGTTCCTCGTGCAGGTCCGGCGGGTGACCGAGCGCGGTCGTAATGCTTGCGCCCAACGCCTCGGTTCCCTTGAGAGCAAACAGGCGCATGCTTCGTCTCCTGGTTTCGTTCTTGCACCCTCCGGCACGTGCGATAAACCGCAGCTTGCCTCGCCGGGAGCCGGTGGACCGAGATGCAGGGCGCGCACCGTTTCCGGCGGCCGTCGTCAGCGCAGATAAGCCTCCGACGCGTATCGTCGCATCATTCGCTGGCTGTTGAAGCGGCTGCCGAGCTTGCTGATCGCCTCCTTCATCATCCACGTCCAGCGTGCCCGATCCTCGCGAAAAAGCGGAAGCACCGTCTCCTCGAGCTTGTCGAAGAGGCTTGCGGCGTGGCTATCCGGCCCCGCCCCCGGCTCACCGACGGCCCATCCGGTCTCGCCTTCGATGCAGCCCTCGCTCCACCAGCCGTCGAGAACGCTGAGGTTGAGCACTCCGTTGAGCGCGGCCTTCATGCCGCTGGTGCCGGATGCCTCCATCGGGGGCATCGGCGTGTTCAGCCACACATCGGCACCCGCGACCAGCGTCCTGGCAACCGAGAGGTCGTAGTTCGGAACGAACGCCACCGTAATGTCATGTTCGAGTTCCCGCATGTGGCGGTGAATGGCGACGATCAGCTGCTTTCCGCCTTCGTCCTGGGGATGCGCCTTGCCCGCCATGACGAGCTGGAAAGGCTGCCGGCGGGCGATCGCGCGCAAACGCTCCAGATCCGTAAAGATGAGGTCAGGGCGCTTGTAGCCGGTCATCCGCCGCGCAAAGCCAAGGATCGGAAGTGCCGGGTCGAGCCTCCTCCCGGCTCTTTCGGCGACCAGCGCGATGAGTTCGACCTTCGCCGTCTCATGCGCTGCCCAGACGTCCACGTCGTTGAGACGGTCCGCGTTGATGAGCAGTTCCGGTTCGTGGCCCCAGCCTGGCGCGACCACGTCGAAGATCTTGCCGAGGGCAGGGTGTACCCATGAGGCCGCGTGCACGCCGTTGGTGATGTCGCGCACGTCGAAGGCCGGGAACATGCGGCGGGCCGTGTCGCCGTGACTTCTGGCGACGCCGTTGACGAAGCCGGACAGATGCAGCGCGAGGCACGTCATGTTCAGGCGGTCGGTGCCGCCGACGGCCCGGAACGCATCGATCGGCAGGAAGTCGTTCCCAAGCAGACGCTGCACCAGTTCATAGGAGAATTTGTCGTGGCCTGCCTCGACCGGGGTATGCGTGGTGAAGACACACCGATCACGGATTCGGTCGACGTCGAAAGTGACCGCCGCCGTACTTCCATGCCCGTTGCGATGCGGGTGTCTGCGCAGGAGCTCCGCCGCCAGCAGGGCGGCATGGCCTTCGTTCAGGTGAAAGGTTTCGATCCCGAATCCCAGCGCGTCAAGGATGCGGGCACCTCCCACGCCCAGAACGATCTCCTGCTTCAGCCGGTATTCCTCGCCCGCCCCGTAGAGACGATCGGTGATATCCCGGTCCTCCGGTAAATTTTCATCGAGGCGGGTATCCAGAAGCAGGACGGGGACTTCATTGCCGTTCGGCGATCGCAGGAGCCTCAGCCAAGGCTTGATCCAGACGTCGCGTTCCTCGATGCGCACCGAGATCATCGCTCCCAGCGGCTCGGCCCACAATTCCGGCTTCCATGGATCCGGATGTTCTATCTGGCCGCCATCGATGCCAATCTCCTGGCGCAGATAGCCTTCCCGACTGAGAAGGGTCAGAAATACCATCGGAAGGTTCAAGTCCGCGCAGGATCGCGCCGTATCACCTGCCAGCACGCCCAATCCTCCGGAGTAGGTGTGCATCTCCGGAATGATGGCGATCTCCATCGAGAAATAGGCTATCCGCGTCTTCCCGACAAAGGAGTCAAGCGAAGTCATCCGGCGCGCGCGGCCGCAAGCGGCGCCGTCTCGGTTCCGCTACTGTCCGAAGGCCCAGGACCGGAACACCGCGTCATCTCCCGTGTCCTTTGCTCTGTCGGCAAAAGTAGCGCCCGCCCGGCCATCATCATAGGCGAAAGAAGCGGCGAGTTGCTTCACCGCCTCCTTCGCGTCGGCAATCGCCTCATCCTGCGAACGGGCGCCCAGTGCGGGATCGATGGTCACCGACACCTGGGAGCCGTTGCGGCAGACGAAGGGGATGGTCAGTTTCCGCCCCCGCCCCCTCGTATCGTGAGTATCAGGATGCTCAGTCATCGTCTTCGCCTCCCTGCGATATCGTAACCGGCCAGATGTTGCTTCCGGCACGCGCCGAACACTGCGCGATCGATGTTCATCGAATGATAAGCATTCTCGCAATTCCTGCGCCTGACTTTGATCCTGATCAACCGTGCGTCCGCCGCGCGTCGGATTCATGCCCGCCTCGCCCGCATGCGGATCGTGGCTCGCAGCCGTCCGCACTGCACATGACCTTTCCCACCCTGCCGCAGGCCGGGCATCGGGGCGCCATCTGTTCCAGCACATCTTTCGAGGCGCTGCTGTGATTGATCAAGGTAAGCTGCCGCCGGAAAAGCCGCGCAAAGAATAGTGGATCCATAACCCGATCGCGCGGCTGCCATCCTCCTCCGCGTCCAGGAAGCCTTCATGGCCGCATTCGCACGAGAGCATGTGGGTTGTTTGGGTGGTCATCGCAAAAAACCATTCGGCGCACCCCCATGGGAACCATCCTCCTCGGGTCGGATGCTGTCAAGTTACGATGCCGCCAAGCGGCGTGGCTGCGGCGCAAGACGGGCGCGCGGCGGTCGACGAGCCTTGTCGAATCCAACCATCCGCCGCCGGGGGATTCCGTCGTGGAAATCCTCCCTGCCGGCGCGAGAATCGCCGATGCCATTGATGTGCATCAACGAGCAGGCCGCAGGGTTGTGCCAGTCGAGGATGCAACGGGGGTTGCTACGGGAGGAGACTATGTTGGACGCCCGACTGCGCCAGAACGTTCTCGACGAACTCGCATTCGAACCCAGTATCGATGCTTCGAACCTCGACGTGCACGCCAGGAAGGGCATCGTGACGCTTACCGGCACGGTCTGCAGTTGCCGCGAGAAGAGAGTCGCGGAGGAGGCGGTTGCCAGGCTTCGGGGGATCCGTGGAATACGCCAGTCGATCAGGGTGGTGCCGCGGCAATCGGAAAAGGTGGCGGACGAAGTCATCCTGGATCGCGCCACAAAGGCGCTTCGCTGGAGCGGGCTGCTCGACGGCGACGATATCGACGTTTCGGTCCGGGACGGCTGCGTCACGCTGACGGGAGCGGTCGCATGGCACTACAGGAAGGAAGCGGTCGTCGAATGTGTCTGCAACCTGGTCGGAGTGATCGATGTGGTCGACCGCATCGCCACAGTCCGGCGCCCATGTCAGTCTGACGTGAAGCACCGGATCGAGGCGGCCCTGCGGCGCGACGCCAATGTCGAGGCGCACGGTATCCGTGTCGCCGTTCAGGATGGAAAGGTCGTGCTCGCCGGCCGCGTGTATGATTGGCCGGAGCGCCACGCCGCGGAACGGGTGGCCTGGGCCAGTCCCGGCATTCACACGGTCGAGGATCGGATCCTGCTCGACTGAAATTCCCTCTCCACGCAGGCGTTCAGTCCGTGGGGATCGGCCTGCGGTCTTCGCTGCGATCCGCATCGAATTGGCGGATGGCCTTCGTGACGTCCCCGTCGGCGAGTTGGCGGAAATCCAGATAGTGAAATCCGATGGCGTGAAACGGTGCCGGCTCTTCGAGGCAGACGACCTCGTCCGCCTCCCGCCTCAGCCGCTCGACCGTATTCGACGGAGCGACCGGGACGGCGACCACGATCCTCTTCGCCCCGCGTTTGCGCGACCCGGCGACGGCCGCCCGCATGGTGGCGCCGGTCGCGATCCCGTCGTCGACGAGGATGACGGTCCGGCCGCCGATCTCGACCGGTTCGCGATCCGCCAGGTAGGCCCGGCGGCGGCGCTCGAGTTCGCCCAGTTCCCGGTTGCACACGGTCTGGAACTCGGCACCGGAGACCCACGCCTGGCGGATGATCAGTTCGTTGCGGACGATCGTCGGCTCCGGCCCGTCCATGATCGCCCCCATGGCGAGTTCCGGCTGCGAGGGCACGCCGATCTTGCGCACGAGAAGGAGGTCGAGCGGCGCGTTCAGGCGCGCTGCGATCTCCACCGCGACGGGCACCCCGCCGCGCGGCAGCGCCAGGACGGCGACATCCTCGCCGTCATATCGTGCCAGCGCGTCGGCAAGCTGCCGGCCCGCATCCGTTCGGTTCTGGAACATGGCGCCTCCTCCCGGGCAGCTCGCCATCACAGATGGGCGGCTTCGAAATCGCCGCAGTTCAGATCGAGAGCCGAGAGCCCGTCGGCAAGGTGATCGGCAAGCAGCGGATTTCCGCACAGATACGCGGCCGTGCGTTCGTTGTGCTCTTCTGCCGCCATCGCACGGACCTCGGTCCAGTCGTCGGGATACTCCTCGCGGCCGAGCCAGGCGAGGGCGACGAGATCCACCTGCTCGTCGACGGAGAGAGCGTCGATGAGGCTGCGCAGTTCCTCCTCGGCCGGATCGTCCTCATGCTCCTCGAGGACGGAGATGTCGCGATCGTCCGACGGATTGGAACCCGGATCCGGGTCCGTCTGGACATCCTTGGCATCGAACTCGCGCGCCTTGATGATGATGTAGCAGACCTTCGAGAGCGGGATGCCGAGTTCGCTCTCCTCCTGCGTGGTCTGCCTCGACAGGATGGTCATGGCGATTGCTCCTCGATGGGCGTTTCGTCCTCGCGGCCCCGGACGACGCGGCGGCCGGCGAAGGGTCCCCTGGTCTCGGTGACGACGGTGCATCGCCCATCCGGCTGTCGGTCGGCATGGAAATGGATCACGACCCAGTCGCGGGTCTTGCCGAGCTGGTGAGCGCGGAGCGTGTTCGAATATAGCGCCGTGAAATGCCATTCCCCATGGCGGGCGTGCAGGATCGGCAGCCAGGCTTCGCCGGCCGGATTGAACCGTTTCGGCGCGATGGTGCGCAGTTCTCCCTTCGCGGCCCTGTCGCGATACATCCGGTCGACTTCCAGGAGCATCGCAACCGGAGGGGGGCTCGCGTTCGGCGAAACGCGCAATAAAATAGGCCGGCCAAGGCGTTCCGCCAGGCTCGCGGCCAGCATGGCGCGACGGCGCGGACCAAGTCCCTCGATTTTCAGGTCGCCCAGGTGTAAGGCCGCCTCGAGCTCCTCGAGGGTCTCCAGCTGTGCGTCCTCGGCAAGACGATGGGCGAGTTCCGGACCGATGCCCGGCAATGTCCGGAACAGCGCCTCGGGAACGAGATCACCCCTCAGCCGGTCGAGCTGCGACCAGCGCCCCGTGGCCACCATCTCCGCGATCGCGCCGGCGATCCCTTCCCCGATGCCGGGCAGGGACACCAGTCCGGCGCGGCCTTCCCTGGCGAGAATTCCGGAGACCGGGTCTTTCAGCCCTGCCACCGTTTCGGCAGCGCCCCGGTACGCCCGGGCGCGGAAGCCATCGGCGCCCTGCTGGTCCAGCAGCTCGGCAAAATCGTTCAGCTTCGCGGCAACCGCGATGTTCTCGCCAAGCGGCGAGCCCGGCTTCGAGGTGTCGTCCTTGCGATCCGTCCGTTCTGGCCGGACTACGAATTGCGCATCCATTCTGTCGATCTCTGCGGGCGGCGACGCTGCATTTGAGAGATTTTAACGCTGGGGCCACCGCGCTCCTTGACCGGCATCAATTCGCGAGGGCGGCGCCGGCATATTGTGGCAATCGCAATCAGGAGGAACCAGTCATGAGCGACCCTCGGCTTCCGGTGCTCGACCACGCCGTCCAGCAGACCAATGCCTGGTTGAAGAAACTGATGGCGGACCACCATTTCCACGATCGGCATCAGGCCTACAGCGCGTTGCGCGCCGTGCTCCATGCGCTCAGGGATCGCATGACAGCCGAACAGGCAGTGCATTTCGGCGCCCAGTTGCCGACCATCATACGAGGGATCTACTACGAAGGCTGGCACATCGGCGAAGGTCCCTCGGGCGAAAGGCAGATCGACGACTTCGCGCAAGTGATCGCCAAAGAACTCCCGCCGCAGTTTCCGCGCGATGCCGTCGGCACGGCGAAGGCGGTGTTCGACCTGCTGTGGCAGGAGATCGATCCCGGCGCGACGGCGAAGGTCATCGATTCCCTCCCGGTTCCCTTGCGGGCGCTCTGGCCGGACGTGGCGCGGCGGGGTTGATGCTCGCGAGCGCCCGGGTGGACAGGCTACCCGGACACCCTCGGCTATTCGCCCGTCGCTGGGGATCTCGGCAAGGAGTGGCGCTTGACCTGGCCCTGCAGCCTGCGCGCCTAGTCCTGCGGGCGGCGGCGTGCCCTCTTGAATGCATCGGCAACGGCAAAATGCATGTCGGCCAGGCGCTCGTCGCCCAGGTCCGTCCTGTCGATGTCGATCGGCCTGTCGGCAGACAGCGCAAGATGGAGATCATGGTTGCCTTCGGGGATGGCGCGGAGGATCGTCGTTTGGTGCGGCCACAGCGTCGCCACCCCCTTCGGACAGGGCTGCCCGGCCCGCGCGGCGACCTTCTAGCGGATGTGGGTCAGGGAGAGGGGCGTGCAGGGAGCGGTTCTCGCCGATCCAGCGCTTTTCCCCCACCGGATGCGGCGCATGACGGCGATCTGGACCGCCGGACCGCCGAAGGAGAGCGCGCCGCCGCGCGCCCTGACCTGAACAGCCCCGGAGAAGGGTATGCGGTGTTCGCGGGCCGCGGAGCCGGGAGTGATCGTCGTCGCGTCGGCCGGCGTCTCAGGGCTTGCCTCCCGCCTTGGCCGATGGCCAGTTGTGCGCCTCGCCCGTCGCGTCGCGCGCCCATCGATAGAACGCGTCGTAGAGGGTCATCCCTGCTGCGAGCTGTGCGAGATCGTCCGCGAACAGGCGCGACAGGCCGAGCGAGGCGGCCAGCAGGCCCGCGGCTTCCGGTTCGAGGTCGAACCGCGCCGTGTCGGCGGCCCGCACGATCCGCGCCAGCCGCAGCAGCGGCTCGGTCGCGAGGCCGAATTCCTCGACCATCACGTCGAAGGTGCAGAGCTCGCCGCGATGGCTCCAGAACACATTCTCGACGTCGAAGGGCGTTGCGACGAAGCGCTCGGCGACCGCCTCCACTTCCTGCGGGGCGACGAACAGAAACACCGCGTCGGGATCGACGAAGCGGCGTATCAGCCAGGGACAGGCGATGCGGTCGATCTTCGGCCGCGCCCGCGTCACCCAGATCGAGCGGCCGTCCCTGTCGCGGGTCGGGATGCGCGCGGCGGGAACGGTCGGAAGCCCTGCCGCCGCCCAGGCCTCGAAGCCGCCTTCCAGCGCCTCGGCTGCAATGCCGCCGCAACGCAGCCACGCGGCGACGCCTTCGCTGAGCTTCCTGCCCTTCTGGCAGATGACGATCGCGGACGAAGCTTCCAGCTTACCGCTCCAGTCCGGGACGGATGCGTGCAGCCTTCGGATCGATCCAGGCAGCAGTCGCGGATCGGCGGAGAAATCCTCGTCGGTCCGAACGTCGATCAGCGACGGACAACCGGGAGTCCCGAACAGTCGGGCAAGCTTGTCGATGGAGATGGTGGTGGGAGATGGCATGGCGCGTCCTCCGTTGCCGGGTTGATGGACGCGATTCTTGGGCCGGAGCCTCGTGGGGAGACCGCAGTCCCCATGCGTACCTTTTCGCGCCGGCGACCCTGGTCTGTCAAGCGCGTCAACCGCGGACGCCGAGCGCGTCGCTTCGATCGATTTACCGCCCCGCAAGACGTTCGTGGCAATCTCGTTCGCCAGGGGGATTCGAGCGTTGAAAGCGTATTCAAGACTCCAGATTGCAGTCCATTGGGCCGTGGTAGGTATGATCGCCGTCCAGTGGGCGACGTCCGGCGCTATTCCGCGCACCCACAATCCGCTGCTTCCGGCTGCGCCCGTGGACCTGCTTCTGCACATGGTCCACAACTACAATGGAATGGCGATCGGTTTCCTCGTGTTCGTCCGAGTGGCGTTGCGGTCGTGGCGAGGCACCGACCCCCAGCAGGCTCGCCGCACGCCAGCGGAACTGGCGGCGCTGGCGGTTCACTGGGCCATATACCTCACATTGTTGGCGCAGGCCGCCAGCGGGTTCATCGCATCCTATCTCTGGGGTCCGGCGGCGAACGTTCACAAGGCGATCTGGAACGTCACCCTGGTTTTGATCGCCTTGCATCTCACCGCCGCCGCTTGGCATGGTTTTCGGCGCGACGGCGTGGTCGGCCGGATGCTGCCCCTGCGGGCGCGAGCGGTCAGCGGGAAGTGACAGCGTCTCGCTCGTTGAGAAGATCGTGGCTCCGACGTATGTCATCCGGCCATTGCGCCTTGATGAACGAAAGCACTGCCACGATCTCGTCGTCGCCCAACACGCCTTCGAACGCGGGCATCCGTGTCTTGTAGTCCGGCAGGTTGGCCGCAACCCCCACCCCAACCTTCGTGATATCGAAGAGAAGGCGATCGGGGTGATGCCAGGTGTGCCCGGTGGCGTCGTGTGGTGGTGCGAGCGCGAATCCTTCCGCATCGCGACGCTGCCAGTCCTCTGCCTGGCCTTCCAGCGACGTACCGTGACAGGAAGCGCAGTGGATGCCGTACAACTTCGATCCCACGGTGACGACGGAGACATCGTCCGGCCTCAGGAGCCCGGGGGGCGAGGAACGGGTCATCCACCACATTCCAAGAGCGACAGCAATCGCGGAACCCCCAGCGATCAGTCCGACGGCGCGGAGCATCATTCGGCGCACCCGGAATCGTTCGGGTTCCGGATGGCGGAGACCCTCGCGCCCGAGCAGGTCAAGCGGAAGAAGATCACGCCGCGTACGGACGTGTTCAACCTCGGGGCGACCATCTACTGGCTGCTGACCCGCAAGCATGTGCCCACGCTCATCCCCAAAGGACAGGCCGGCCTGTCCCTGCGCACCGAAGAACGCTGCCCCCCGCCCATGGAACTCAATCCCGCTGTGGCCCCGGCCCTAAACAGCTTGGTCATGGACTGTATCGAAACCGAACCGATGCAAC
>CATMOC010000066.1 GCA_950071955.1 uncultured Mesorhizobium sp.
CCAGGGCACCAAAGATGGACGCCAGCACGATGGCCGGGGACAGCACGAACAGGACCCTGTCCGCGCCCAGGGGAATCATGTCCTCCTTCTGGAAGAGCTTGATGCCGTCCGCGATGGTCTGCGCCCAACCGTGCCAGCCGCCGGCATACATCGGGCCGTTGCGGCACTGCATGTGGCCCGAGACCTTGCGTTCCATCCAGGTGCCGAACATGGCGATGAGCGAGACTATCGCGATGACGATCCCGACGGCATGGACGATGCCGTCCGCCCACAACTCGGCGCGCGAGAGCCTGCGCCATTCGCGGTAGAAACGCAGATAGGTCCCAGGGTGCGGACGGTTGATTGCCATGGTTTCCTTTGCCACCCTGACATGACGACAGATTGAATGTGGCGCGACAACAAAAATATCCTGCTCGATCAGTCTAGCGGCGCGCCTCGACTTCAATGCGGAGGGATGCGCATGCGTTCCCGCTGACGCGATGTCCGCGCGAGCGATGTTTGTCAGGGCTGCAGCGCCAGCGACACCACCCGCACCAGCCCCCGCACCGACCGTCTCTGTTCGGCCGGGTCCTCGATCCGCATCTTGATGCCTTCCAGCCCGTCGAGAAGCAGGGAGGCGAGCATGCCCGGGCCGAGATCCCGCGCCTTCAGATCGGTACCCAGACGCGCGGCCTCTTTCTCGATCTCCCGCGCGATCATGCCGCCGAGCTGCTCGGTCCAGCCCGCTACGATGTCGCCGGCAAGGCTTCCCTTCATGTCGAGGATGTCGGCGCCGTGCGGAGAGCCGGCGAACTTCTCCACCATGGCGAACATGCAGTCGTCGATCGCTCCAATCAGCCGGCCGGACAGGTCTCCGGGTCCGGCGAGCGCAGCCTTCGCGGCCTCGGCGGATTGGTCCAGCATCATCATGGCGATTGCGCGGTAGATGTCGGTCTTGTTGCGGAACTGGAGATAGAGCGCCGGCCGCGACATCCCGGCCGCGCGCGCGATGTCGTCCATCGTCGTGCGCTGGTAGCCATAGGCAAGGAAGACCTTGATCGCGCCCTCCAGGATGCGCGAGCGCTTGTCCGCCTCGCTCGTCGGCATGTTGATCGTCAATCCGGCCACCCCTGGCGAATGCGTGTTGACAAAATAACGAAATTTGTCAGAGTGTATCTCCTGTACCGGCAATGCGCAACCAGCATGCCGGAAATCGCCATGGACGACAACGAAGGGTATCCCCATGCGCCTCACCGTAGACGGAAGAGAGATCGAGATCGATCCGGATCCGGAAATGCCGCTGCTCTGGGCCCTGCGGGACCTCGCAGGCATCACGGGACCGAAGTTCGGCTGCGGCATCGCGGCCTGCGGGGCGTGCACGGTGCTCGTCGACGGCGTGCCGGTGCGCTCCTGTTCGCTGCCCGTCGGCGGCGTGGAAGGCGATATCGTCACCATCGAGGGGCTGGCTGACGGCGACACCCTGTCCGCCGTGCAGCAGGCGTGGCTGGACGAACAGGTGGCGCAGTGCGGTTACTGCCAGGCCGGACAGATCATGAGCGCGACGGCCCTGCTCGACGAGGTTTCCGACCCGACCGACGAGGACATCGACAACGCCATGGGCGGCAACCTTTGCCGCTGCGGCACCTATCCGCGCATCCGCGCCGCCATCAAGCGCGCGGCCGCGATGAAGCTGGCGAGGGCCTGACCATGGCAAGCATCGGAAAGATCGCCCGCCGTACCTTCCTGATCGGTGCCGCCGCCATCGCGGGTGGTGTCGCCGTCGGCTATTGGTACGTGTCGCGCCCTTATGACAATCCCCTGGAAGACGACCTCGCCGAGGGCGAAGCGACCTTCAATCCTTTCGTCAAGATCGCCTCGGACAACATTGTCACGGTCATCGCGCCGCGCGCGGAGATGGGGCAGGGAATCTCGACCACGCTTGCCGCCTTCGTCGCGGAAGAGCTCGGCGTTCCGCTCGAGGAACTGACCGTCGAGCACGGTCCAACGTCCTTCGCCTACTACAACGGCACCATGATGGAGGAATCAGGCCCGTTCCCCTGGTTCGACGACAGCCTGCTCGCCTCGATTGCGCGCGACGCCTTCTCGACGGTGGGCAAGGTGCTGGGCCTCCAGGCGACCGGCGGCTCGGCATCGACGCGTGACGGCTTCGAGCGCATGCGCCAGGCGGGTGCCGCCGCGCGCCACATGCTTCTCGCCGCTGCGGCCGACCGCTTCGACGTGCCCGCCGGCCAGCTCGAGACCGTCGGACGGACCGTGGTCCACAAGGCGTCGGGAAAATCCGCCACCTTCGGCGAACTCGCGGTCGATGCGGCCAAGATGTCGCCCCCCTCTTCTGTGAAGCTCAAGGACAAGGCCGACTGGACGCTTCTCGGCAAGCCGCAGAAGCGCGTCGACATGCTGGCCAAGGTGACGGGGGCGCCGATCTTCGGCGTCGACGTCATGCTGCCGGACATGCTCTTCGGCACGGTGAAGATGAACCCGGTCTTCTGGCAGAAACCAGCCTCCGTCGACCTGTCGAAGGCGGAGGCAGTGAAGGGCGTGGTGAAAATCGTGCCGCTGGACACGACCTATGGTCATGGCTTCGGCGTGATCGCCGAGAACACCTGGGCGGCGTTCAGGGCCGCTGATCTGATCGAGGCGGACTGGGGCAAACCCGACTTTCCGGCCGACGGCGCCGCGGTCAACGAGGCGCTGAATGCCGCGCTCGCAACCGACGGCTCGCGCCTGCGCGACGACGGCGACGTGGACGTCGCCTTCGCCGACGCTCCTGCGGATAGCGTCTTGGAAGCCGAATACGCCGTGCCCTTCCTCGCCCACATCTGCATGGAGCCCATGAACGCCACCGCACGGTTCAAGGACGGCAAGCTCGAGCTCTGGGCGCCGAACCAGATGCCGACGCTGGTCGAGTATCTCAGCGGCGCGGCGATCGGGCTGGAGAGCGCAAACGTGACCGCACACACGACCTCACTCGGCGGAGGCTTTGGCAGGCGCGAGGCGGACACGACCATCTATGCCGCCATCATGGCCAAGGAAGTCGAGGGCCGTCCCGTCAAAGTCATCTGGAGCCGCGAGGAGGACGTCCGCCACGATTCCTACCGGCCCGCGGCGAAAGGCCGATTCCGCGCCCGCCTCAACCAGGACGGCCTGCCCGCGGCGCTCGACATGCGCATCGCCGCGCCTTCCGTCGTCGCAAGCGTGATGCGCCGGACCTTCCCGTCGCTCTCGCCGGCCGGGCCGGACGGCACGATCACGCAAGGCTCGCACGACCAGCCCTACACGATCGCCGACTACCGCGTGTCCGG
Organism: uncultured Mesorhizobium sp.; assembly: GCA_950071955.1. Lineage (GTDB taxonomy): Bacteria > Pseudomonadota > Alphaproteobacteria > Rhizobiales > Rhizobiaceae > Aquibium > Aquibium pacificus. The sequence goes on from CATMOC010000066.1 coordinate 3,303, forward strand.
CGCCAAAGCCGATCTCGGCGTGCCGGTCGGCTTCTGGCGCTCGGTCGGCAACTCGTTCAACGGCTTCTTCCACGAGGGCTTCATGGACGAAATCGCCACGAAGGGGGGGCTCGATCCGGTCGAGATGCGCCGCAAGCTGATGGCTGCCCACCCGGCGGCAGTGAAGGTGGTCGACAAGGTCGCCGAAATGGCGAACTGGGGCGAGCCGCTGCCGGCCGGCCGCGGCAAGGGCTTCGCCTTCACCCTGTCCTTCGGCAGCTGGGTCGGAGAGATCGTTCAGGTCGCCGAGACGGATGCAGGCATCCGCGTCGAGAAGGTGTGGATCGCCGCCGACGTCGGCACGGCGATCGACCCGGGGATCATCGAGGCGCAGCTCACCTCGGGCGCCATTTTCGGGCTTTCGGCCGCCATGGGTCAGGAAATCACCTTCGCGAACGGAATGGTCGAGCAGTCGAACTTCCACGATTTCGACGCCATGCGCATCCATCAGTGCCCGGAGTTCGAGGTCGCCATCCTCGAGAACTACCACAGGATGGGCGGCGTTGGCGAAATCGGCACGCCCCCGGCGGCGCCCGCGCTTGCCAACGCGATCTTCGCCCTGACAGGCAAGCGCATCCGGGCCCTGCCGCTGTCGCGCGAAGTCTCGTTCGCATGAGGCCGCTTGCAACACTGCTGACAGCCTTTGCCATCGCGGCAAGTTCTTCCGCGCTGGCGCAGGAGACCCCTGCCCCCGACCAGCCGCCCGTACCCGCCGTCGACCGGGCAGCCGGTCTCTCCGAATGGGAGAAGATCAACGCCGTTTTTTCCCATCCGCGCTGCGCCAACTGCCATGTCGAGGACGATCATCCGCGATGGTCGGGGACGCACTATGGCGAGACCCGCAACCACGCCTTCAACGTCCAGCGCGGTACCGACGAATCCGGCTTCGGCAATCCGGGGCTGCGCTGCACCACATGCCATTTCGAGAGCAATTCCAACGTGCTCCATGGTCCTCCCGGAGCGGAGAGCTGGCATCTCGCACCAGCCGAGATGGTCTGGTTCGGGAAAAGCTCTGCCGAAATCTGCGCGCAGATCAAGGATCCGGAGCGCAATGGCGGCCGTACGCTGGAGGAGATCGCGGTCCATGTCCGCGACGACGGGCTGGTCGGCTGGGGATGGGCGCCAGGGCCCGGCAGGGAACCGGCGCCGGGATCGGCCGTAGAAACCTTCGCCGCCCTCGAACGCTGGAACGCGGCCGGCGCGCCGTGTCCGGACGGTTGAAGCATGCATCAACAAAAGTTACTTTTGTGCAGCGCACTTTTACGCTAGACCGCGTCCCGAATACCGCGCTCAACAGCCTTTGGTTGAAGACAGCACGGGTATCTCCCACATGAGCCGCACGCCCGGTCGGCGCAAAGGCTGCGGGGCGTACGCCGCGGGATCTTGAAATGGCGAAGTACAGATTTCACAAAATGGCGGCGATCGTCGTCTTCGCCGCCTCCGCTGCATGGATCGCGACCGGAGAGTTCTCCTCCGTCGGCAGTGCCGTGTCGCAGTCCGCGGAGCCGGCGGCCGAGACCGTCACTGACGAACCGGCCGTTGCGCCGCGCGTCGTCGCGGTCGTCACGCCGCCGCGCATCCAGCACGCACGCGCCATCCGCATTTCCGGCACCACGGAGGCCAACCAGCGCACGAAGCTCGCCGCGCGGACCGGCGGGATCATCGAAGAGCTAGCCGTCGAAAAGGGTAGCCGCGTCAAGAAGGGCGACCTGATCCTGCGTCTCGAGACCGAAGGCAAGCAGGCCGCGGTCGAGATGGCTGAAGCCATGCTCTCGCAGCGCCAGGCCGAACTCGATGCCGCCGAGCGGCTGGCCAAGAGCGGCAACGTCGCCAAGCTCCAGCTCGACAGCGCCCGCACGGGCATGGCGACGGCACAATCCCAGTTGGAGGCGTCGAAGGCCGAACTCGATCGCATCGAAATCCGGGCACCCTTCTCCGGGCTCGTCGACACGGTTCCAGTCGAGGCGGGAAGCTCGCTCATGCAGGGCGCCGAGGTAGCGACCATCCTCAACCTCGATCCCATCCTCGCAATCGGGGAAGTCGGCGAAGTCAGCATCGGCTACGTCGGCGTCGGCGACAAGGCGGACGTACGGCTGGTCAACGGCGACAGCGTCGAAGGCACCATCCGCTACATCAGTCGCGACGCGTCCACCCAGACACGGACTTTCCGCGTTGAGGTCGCGATCCCGAACGATGACGCGAGCATCCCCGCCGGCATGACAGCCGAGATCACGCTGCGCGCCGAGCCGGTGGATTCCACCGTGCTGCCGCGCTCCGTCGTCACACTCAGTGCGGCCGGCGATCTCGGCGTGCGCGCGATCGACGGCGACAACAAGGTGGTGTTCTATCCGATCGACCTCGTCGACGACACGCCGCGCGGGCTGGTGCTCGCCGGCATCCCCGCCGACGCCCGCATCATCGTCGCCGGACAGGAACTGGTGACCGAGGGCGACGTCGTCGATCCGAAGGAAGCGGATCGTGCGACGATCGAGAAGCTGGTCGGCAATCTCGCCGACGGGATGTAGCGATCCATGAACATCGTTAGCATCGCCATACGCAACGCGCGCCTGACCCTGTCGATCATGATGTTTTTCTTGATCGCCGGGGCACTGGCGTATCAGGCCCTGCCCAAGGAGGCGGAGCCCGACGTCGCGATACCGGTCCTCTATGTCAGCCTGGCCTACCAGGGCATATCCCCGGAGGATTCGGAGCGACTCCTGCTGCGGCCGGTCGAGACCAAGCTGAAGAGCCTGAAGGGCGTCAAGGAAATGCGCTCGGCCGCCTATCAGGGCGGTGGCTACGTGCTGCTCGAGTTCGATCCCTCGACAGACCTCTCCACCGCGCTGGAGGAGACGCGTAACAAGGTCTCCGACGCGCGCGCCGACCTGCCGCGCGACGCCGAGGAGCCGACCGTCAACGAGGTCAACGTCTCCGAATTCCCGGTCCTCGTCGTCACACTGTCGGGCGACGTGCCGGAGCGGGTTCTCACCACCGCCGCGCGAGAACTGCGCGACCGGATCGAGGAGATCCCCGGCGTGCTCGAAGGCACGTTGCAGGGCGCGCGCGACGATCTCGTCGAGGTCATCATCGACCCGATGAAGCTCTCCTCCTACGGCTTCCAGCTCGATCAGATGATCGCGGCGGTGAACGCCTCCAACAGCCTCGTCGCGGCCGGCACGATCGAGGGCGAGGAAGGCAAGTACGCCGTCAAGGTCCCCTCGCTGATCGAGACTGTCGAGGACGTGGCCGAACTGCCGATCGTCGCCGGACCGAATGCGGTCGTCGAGGCCAAGGACATCGCGACCATCCGCTCGACCTACAAGGACGCGGAAACGATCACGCGGCTCAACGGCCGGCCCGCCATCGCCATCGAGGTGAAGAAGCGCATCGGCGAAAACCTCGTCCATACGGTCGAGCAGGTGAAGGCACTCTCGGACGAATTCCAGAAGAGCCTGCCGGAAGGCATGCACGTCACCTACACGCAAGACAAGTCGGTCTTCATCAACCAGCTGCTCAACGATCTGCAGAACCACGTGCTGATCGCGGTCATCCTGGTCTTCATCATCATCCTCTACGTGCTGTCCGGACGCGCGTCGCTGCTGATCGGCCTCGCCATCCCGACCTCGTTCCTGACCGGCATCCTGCTGCTTGCCCTTATGGGCTTCACCATCAACATGGTGGTGCTTTTCAGCCTCATCCTGGCCGTCGGCATGCTGGTGGACGACGCCATCATCGTCACCGAGTTTGCCGAGCGCCGCATGTCGGAAGGCATGCCCAAGGCGGACGCCTTCGATCTTGCCGCGCGGCGCATGGCCGGGCCGGTGATCGCGGCGACACTGACGCGCATCGCCGCCTTCTCGCCGCTGCTGTTCTGGCCGGGCGTGGTTGGCGACTTCATGAAGTACATGCCGATCACGCTCATCGTGACGCTGGCCGCCTCGATGCTCTACGCGCTCATCTTCACGCCCACGCTGGGCGCGATCTTCGCCAAGGCGCATGTGCATGACGACGACGAGCCGCAGCGCGACGGCTGGTACATGGGCGTCGTCCGGCAGGCGGTACGGTTTCCCAAGACGGTGCTCCTGCTGACCGTGGCGCTGCTCGTCAGCGTTCAGTTCGCCTATACGAAGTACGGCGCGGGCGTCGAGTTCTTCCCCTCGGTCGAACCGGACTACGGCCTTCTCTACGTCCACGCGAGGGGCAATCTCTCTCTCGCCGAGATGGACGCCGCCACCCGCGCGGCCGAGCAGCGCTTGCTCGGCTGGCCTGGCGTGGAATCCGTCTATACGCGCGTCGGCAAGACGCAGGGCGGCGGCGCCGACATCCCCGAAGACGTGGTCGGGGTCATCCAGTACGAATTCATCGACTGGCGCGAGCGCAAGTCGGCCAACGACATCCTGGCCGATCTGCGTGTCGCGATGGCCGGCATTCCCGGCGTCGACGTCGAGGTCCGCGTGCCGGAATCGGGCCCGCCGACGGGCAAGGCGATCCAGGTGCGGCTGTCGGCGACCGACCCCGATGGGCTGGACGACCGCGCGCGCGAGGTGGCGGCCCGCATCGCCGAAGTCCCGGGCGTCATCGACATTTCCGACGGCCTGCCGCCGCCCGGCGTCGACTGGGCGCTTGAGGTCGATCGCGCCAAGGCGGCCCAGTACGGGATCAGCCCCAATGCGGTCGGCACCGTTGTGCAGCTCGTTACGACCGGCGTGAAGCTTACTGATTACCGCCCGGAATCGGCAGACGACGCAGTGGACATCCGCCTGCGCCTGCCGGAAGACCGGCGTACGCTGTCCTCACTCGACCAACTTCGGATCGAGACCGCGCAGGGCTCGGTGCCGATCTCGAACTTCGTCACGCGCAAGCCCGAGCCGCGCGTCGGAACGCTGAACCGCATCGACGGCGAACGCACCGTCGTCGTCCAGGCGAACGTCGCCTCGGGCTTGCAGGTCGCGGCCGTCCAGCAGCAGGTGGCGCAGGCCGTCGACGGCATGGAACTCGGCGACGTCCGCTGGAAGCTCGCCGGCTCCAACGAGGACAGCGAGGAGGCTAGCGCCTTCCTCGGCAATGCCTTCGGCGCGGCGCTCTTCCTGATCTTCATCGTGCTTCTGGCGCAGTTCAACAAGTTCACCAGCGTGTTCCTGGTCTTGATGACGGTGGTCATGTCGACCATCGGCGTCTTCCTCGGCCTGCTGATCACCGGCCAACCCTTCGGCATCGTCATGTCAGGCATCGGCGTCATCGCGCTCGCCGGCGTGGTGGTGAACAACAACATCGTGCTGATCGACACCTACGACCGGCTGCGCTCGGAAGGCTGGGAGAAGCTGGAGGCCGTGCTCCAGACTTGCCGCGAACGTGCCCGGCCCGTGGTGCTGACCGCGCTCTCGGCGATCCTGGGCGTGCTGCCCATCGCCTTTGGCCTGGGGCTGGAACTTTTCCACCACGAGACGACCATCAACGCGCCGTCCACGCAGTGGTGGATCTCGCTGTCATCGGCGATCGTCTTCGGCCTGGCATTCTCGACGGTGCTGACCCTGGTGGTGACGCCGTCGGCGCTGATGGTCTTCACGCGCGACAAGCATCGCGCGACGAAGAGCTTCTGGTCGCGCCTCTTCCGGCGCGGGAACAAGGTCGAGAAAAGCAAGACGCCGCAGAGCGCCGCCAATGATCGCGAGCCGGACGCGCTGCCCAAGGCGGCCGAGTAGCCGCCGCCCGGGACCGGGCGACCGAACAGGCATGGGCCTGCGGCCGTACCCGGAGAAAGCCGTGTCTTCGACGACTTTCATCATCATCGTCCTGATCCTGGCCTTGATCGCTGTCCTGCCGAACTGGCCTTGGGCGCGCCGCTGGCGCTGGGCGCCTTCGATCATCACGGGGACCATCCTCGCCGTGGTGATCCTCGTCGCTTAGGCGGGAAAGTTCTGATCGGGAACAAACTCTCATCCCGCGCGGGCATCTTCAGGAACAACATACGTCCTCACGCATTGTTGATCCTCCAACCCGACTGGAGGCGAAAGCGTGACACTGACCACCATTCTCATCATCATCCTCATCCTGATCCTTCTCGGCGCCATTCCGGCCTGGCCGCATTCGCGCGGCTGGGGCTATGGCCCCTCTGGCATCATCGGCCTGATCCTGGTCGTGCTCCTGATCCTTGTCCTGATGGGCAGGATCTGACATCGACACGAACCGAAGCCGCCGACGCGAGGCGTCGGCGGCTTCGTTTTCTTCCCGTTTCGGTTGTCAGGCGGCCATCGCGCGCGTTTCGCGGTCGAGCGCCAGATCTGCCACGGCCTGCCTGATCGCCCGGACGGGGTCCGTCGTCGGCAAGGGGCCGAGCGCCGCTTCGATCTTGCTGCCATCGAGCGAGTGCGGCGTTCGCCACAGATACGACATCACGACGAGTTCGCGCAGCATCGGAACGAACAGGCCACCCGCCCGAAGCAGCGTCCAGGGCACGCCGCGCCGCGACAGCGGACGCCCCACGGCTTCCTCGGTCGCCGCTTTCATCTGCGTTCCCGTCAAAGAGTGGCCGGCGAAGTGGAAGCGATCGAACACCGGCAGTTCCCCGCGCTTTTCCGCCAGCCGCACGAATGCCTCACCCAGATCCGGCAGATAAGCGAAGGCGTGTGGAAGGTCCATCGGGCCGGGCCATATGAAGACGTCCTTCTTCAGCTTCGACAGGATCATGAGGTCGAGCCACGCTTCGCGCTTCACGCCGCCATAGAAGTCGCCGGCCCGCAACACCAGGGTCTGGACGCCTGACTCCTCGGCCTTGCGCCGGAAAAGTTCTTCCATGGCGATCCGGATGCGCGCCTTCGGCGTGGAGGGTACTTGCGGCGCGTCCTCCCGTGTGCCGACAGCGATCTCGAGGCCGAAATTGTAGACGTTGCCGGGTAGGAGTTGCGTCGCGCCAGCGGCTTCCACCGCCGCCACGACGTTTTCTGCCATCGGCATGACCTTCTCCTCCCATTCCGTGTATTGCGGATTGAGCGCGTTGAGCACCACGTCGGCCCCCCTGCAGGCAGCGACGAGCGACCGGCGGTCGAAGGCGTCCGCCTTCACCCACTCCACGCCCGGCGCAAGTTGGTCACCCTTGCTGCTGCGGGCGACCCCTTTCACCCGCCATCCGGCCTTAACGAAGGCACGGGCCGCCGCGTCGCCGACACGTCCCGCCGCACCGAGGATCGCGATCGTCTGCATGGCTGTTCTCCTTTGTTCCGATTGGATGACGGAGAGGTACGCCCTTTGCAGATGAATGATAATTCCCTATTGTTGCGGAACTGATATTCATAATTGAATAGGCGCGATGGACTGGAACCTGCTCAAGAGCTTCGTCGCGGTGGCCGAGACCGGCAGTCTCTCGGCAGCCGCCCGCGGGATCGGGGTCAGCCAGCCGTCCGTCGGCCGGCATGTCGCCGAACTGGAGCGGGAGTTGGGAATAAAGCTCTTCCGTCGCGGGCGTGCCGGCTACGAACTGTCGGACGACGGCATCGCCCTGCTGGGCCGCGCCCAGGCCATGCGCGAACAGGCCGAGGCGATCTCGCGGCTGGCGCTCGGCGCGACGGAAGCGGTCGCGGGCACGGTGCGGATCGCGGCAAGCGAAATCGTCTCCGCCTACGTGCTCCCGTCCATGATGGCCACCTTTGCGGATGTTGAGCCTGGCATTGAGATCGAGATCGTGGCGTCGAACCAGGTCGAGAACCTGCTGCGGCGCGACGCCGACATCGCGATCCGTATGGTCGAACCGGCGCAGCTCGACCTGGTCGCCCGCAAGATCACCGACATTCGGCTGACCGCCTGTGCAGCCACATCCTATCTCGGCCGGCGCGGCCGGCCCGCCACACCGGAGGAACTCGTCGGTCATGACCTGGTCGGCTACGACCGCGGCATGGACCTGATCAACGGTTTTCGCGACTTCGGTGTCGAGATCGATCGCCACGGCTTCCGGTTCCGTAGCGACAACCAGATCGTCTTCTGGGAGGCGATCCGGGCGGGCAACGGCATAGGCTTCGCACAGGTGCCGCTGGTGGCGCGCAAGCAGCCTGCGCTGTACGCAGCGCTCCACGCGGTGGGGTCGAAAGACGGCAATACCCCCGAAACCATGCTTGTGCTGCTGGCGACGCATGCAGAATTCATCTACGAGCCTGTGTTGGAAGGTGTGCGCGACG
>CATMOC010000067.1 GCA_950071955.1 uncultured Mesorhizobium sp.
AACTTTTGCTCGGTGGTGCGGCCATGCACGGTGATGGCGGCGATGCCGATGAAGTTGAAGAAGGTCTCCAGCAGGCCCTCTTGGAAATCCATCGGGCTGTCATCGCCGTAATTGCCGCCGCGCGCCGACGCGACGATGATCTTCCTGCCGCCCGCAAGCCCCTCGGGCCCGTTTTCCGAATAGCGGAAGGTCACGCGCGGAACGCCGAGCCGGTCGAGCCCGATGCCCTGGCTGACGAGCATGCGGAAAATGTAGTGGTCGGGAACGACGATCAGCCCGGCCGGATCGGGGAAGGGTGCGTTTTCGGCATACCAGCGGGGATCGGTATGGCCGTGCGGGCTGATGATCGGGAGATCGCGCACGCTCTCGTAGAGCTGGCGCGCGAGGTCGCGTGCTGCGGGGTCGAGCGGGAACAGCCGGTCGTCGTCGAGCAGTGCTGACACCCGTGCCTTTCCTCCCTTGGCCCGCGCTGGACCTTTCGTAGGGGAGGCACCGGAAGGATGTCAATACAACTTTCCAGATTCATCATATGAATTTCAAAGGGGAGAAGAAGTGATCGGCTTCCTCGGCCAGAGCGACACCGTATGAGCGGCCTCATTCGAAATCATGGCGAAAGTCCGCATGGTCATATCCAGTCCTGGCAACACATCCAGGCGGACGGACAGAAGAATGTGGCGCGATCGTGCCTGCGTTCCAGGCGCAATGAATATCGTCGACAAACTTCGTAGCATTACGTGAAGAGACTCGAATTTATCGCTTGGGTGCATTTTCGACCTATCGGATGGAACCAACTCCCACTAACCGGCTCGGCGGACAAACAGCCGGAGTACTCCCCGAGAATGCTAAGCAAGCGTCACGCCGCCCTCTTCATCGGTGCAGTTGCGATCGCCGCCTCTACAACCATGGCCTCGGCCCAATGCGGCCGTGCATCATGGTACGCCCTCACCTCGAAAACGGCGTCGGGAGAACGGATGAATCCGGCCGACATGACCGCCGCGCACCGGTCGTTGGCCTTCGGGACGAAGATCAAAGTGGTGAACAACGCCAACGGCAAGTCCGTCGTCGTCCGCATCAACGACCGCGGGCCGTTCGTGAAGGGCAGGGTGCTGGACCTCTCCAAGGCCGCGGCCCAGAAGCTCGGCTTCATCCGTTCCGGTCACACGCCGGTATGCATGGCCAAGGTCGGCTGAGGCAGCGCATCGGAAAGGCGCCGCGCCACGGCCTCCGCCATCGCTTCCGCGAGAGACATGTTCCACTGCCGCCGGCAATAGTCGCGGAAGTCGAAGCAGGGAAGACCCGGACAGACCTCGAACTCCAGCAGATGGATCGTGTCGTCCGCGTCGACGCGGAAATCCGCCGAGAAGACGTCGCGCAGCCCGAGCCCGTCCATGAGCACGCCGCCGATCCGGCGGATCGCCGCGTCCGCCAGCGGCTGGCTGTTGGCAAGCGGCTCCAGCGCCGGTTCGCTGCGGGTTCCGGTGGCCTGCGCCGCCTCTCCCGTCTCCCCGTAAAGCGACAGGCTGTCCGACATCGTCTGGAAATCGCCGCCGGATTCGACCAGCGCCACGCCCAGCGCCCGGCTGTCCGCCGACGGATCGACGGCGAGGAAACTCGCGCGCACGTTGCGGCCTGCGACGTAGGGCTGGACGATCGCATCGTCGCGGTAGTGCTCGAAGATGCGCCGGCTGATCGTCGGCGCCTCATCCGCACTCCTGCAATGCGAATCCGGCCAGATGCCGATCTTGGCGCCGAGCCGGTTGGGCTTGACGAAGTATCCGGCAGACGATTGCGGCGGCACGATCCATTCGCCCGCGCGGGCAAGCCCCGCTGCGGGGACGGGTAGTCCGAGGGCGGCAAGCACCGCGCCCGAGCGGAACTTGTCCTGGCACAGCGCAAACAGCGTGTCGTCCGCTCCGAAGGTCGGCAGCCCGTGCAGCCGCGCCAAAGCGGGGGCCGCGCCGCCGCGGAAATAGGCGATGCCGTCCGTCAGCGTCCAGACGAGCGTCGAGGCGGGGTCGCGGCGGGCGAACGCCTGCGCGGCGTCGTCCAGTTCGACCGGCAGGAAGTCGATCCCGCGCCGCCCGCACTCGGCCGCGATCGCGTCGAACTCCGGGGCGATGTCGGTCGACTGCGCGAGGTAGGAACTGATCTCCACGATGCGTTCGGGCGGAAATCCCTCCGCCGCCAGCCTCGTCCTGCAAGCCGCCTCGGGTTCGTGGACGAGAATCAGGTTGGGTCTGGATGCCACGCGCCGCTCCGCCGGGCGCCGGGACCGGGTTTTCGGGTGGCCGCGCCCCTGTCGCGGGATATGAGGACGAGACGCCGGAGACCGCTTGCGGGTTTCCGACATGGCAGCGGCGGGGTTCCTAAAGCCCGCCTCGGTCGTTCAGGAAATCGTCACGCGCGGCTCGAACCGGCCCTTGACGGGCAGGTCCAGCAGGAAGGTCTTGCCCGCATCGGGCTCCTTCGCCTTGTCGCGACCGCGCGCGGCGGTGGTGACGATCATCCGCGAGGCGTCGGGCCCGGCGAAGGCAGGACAGGTGGACTGCCTGGCGGGAACTCGGATGGTGCGCAGGTGCTCGCCGGACGGGCTCCACGCGTCCACGGCGCCCGCCGCCCAGCGCGCGTTCCATAGCACGCCTTCGGCATCGACGACCGAACCGTCGATGAAGCCTTCCCTTCCGCGCCAGTCTAGGAACGTCCGGGGCTCGCCCGTCGGCATCCCGGTCGCTGGGTCGCACTCGACCCTGTAGAGGATGCCGCGCGGCGTGTCGGCGAAGTAGGCGATGCGCCCGTCGGGAGAAAAGCAGATCGAATTGGGGATCGAGATGCCCGGATAGAGCGTGCGGACCTCGCCCTCGCGGAACCAGTAGATCGCGCCGGCCGCCTCGCCCTCGTCCTTTGCCATGGTGCCGATCCAGAACGCGCCGCTCGGGTGCACCCGCGCGTCGTTCGAACGGGTCTTCGGATTGTCCGCCTCGAGCGCAGTGTGCAGTGTCAGCGCACCGGTTCTAGGGTTGCGACGGTAAATGCCGGTCTCACCCACCAAGAGTTGTGTTCCCCCGTCGGAGAAGGCGATGGCGCTCGCCATGAAGGGCAGGTCGTGCACGGCGGTCGGCCCATCCGGAAACGGACGTTCGAGAAGCTTCCTGCCGACGATGTCGAACCAGAAGAGTTTGCCGCTCTGCGGATCGTAGGACGGTCCCTCCCCGAGTTCGCAGGCGATGTCGCACAGGATTGATACGCCGTCGTCTTGCATTCGTTCCTCCCGCTGCCGGCTACCCGAGGGATCAGACGCTGCCGGCGTCGACGATCATGGTCTGCGCCGTCATCATGCGCGATGCCGAGGAGGCCAGGAACAGGCAGGGACCCACCATGTCCTCGGGGTGGATCTCCTCCTTGAGGCACTGCCGGTCGATATGCGCTTTCAGACCCGTTTCCGTCACCCACAGCGCCCGCTGCCGATCCGTCAGCACCCATCCCGGCGCTATGGCGTTCACGCGGATCCCGAACGGACCGAGCGCGCCCGCCAATCCCTTGGTGAGGCCGACCACACCAGCCTTCGCTGCGGTGTAGGAGGGATAGCCGCCGCCGTTGATCATGAAGGCGGTCGAGGTGAAGTTGACGATCGACCCGCGTCGCGCCTCCTTCATTCCCGGCATCACGGCCTGGGCGGCGAAGAACTGGTGCCTGAGGTTGATCGCCTGGTTCTCATCCCAGAATTCCGGCGTCACCTCTTCGATCGTGTGCCTGTTGTCGAGCGCGGCATTGTTGACGAGGACGGAGACGGGGCCGTTCTCGATCTCGGCCTTGCGGACAGCTTCCTTCAGAGCGTCGACGTCGCGCAGGTCGGCATGCAGGAACAGCGGTTCGCGGCCGGTCTCTTCCTCCAGCCGGCGGCAAAGGTCGCGGCTCGCGCGGTCGGCGATGTCGATGAAGGCGACGCGGGAACCCTGGCGAATGAAACCCATCGTCAGGCAGGCGCCGATCCCCGTGCCGCCGCCGGTGATCAGCACCGATGCCTCCTCGAGGTCGCGATACCGCGCGGAATCTTCCATAATCCCTCTCCTTCCCCAGCCGCCATGTATGGGAAAACCGGCGGCCGGAGGCAATGCGTCGGAGCGAGATTTCTCGTCGGCGACTTCGGGAGCTTGCGGATCAGACGATCGCCTGGCGCTGCCCGATCCGGTTTCCGAGGCCGAACAATGCCGTCTCCGCGTCGACCGGCCTGCCGAAATAGTAGCCCTGCCCGCTGGGACAGCCGAATTCGAGAAGGCGCGTAGCCTGGGCTTCGTCCTCTATGCCTTCGGCCACGACATCCATGTTGAGACCTTCGCACATCGCCAGGATCGCCCGGACGATGTGCTCGGAGGCGCGGTCGGTCAGGATGGAGGCGACGAAAGCCTGATCGATCTTGATCTTGTCGAAGTGGAATTCGCGCAGCCGCCCGAGACTCGACTGGCCGGTGCCGAAATCGTCGAGCGCGATGCGAATGCCGTACGACCGGAGTTCCTGCATGATCTTCTCCGCCGAGGCGGGGTCCGACATCACGCCCGTCTCGGTGATCTCGATCTCCAGGCGGCGCGGATCGAGGCCGGACCGCGAGAGAATGGTCAAGATCTGATTGCAGGTGTTCTGGTCGACCAGTTGGGAGGGAGAGAGGTTGAACGAAAGGAAGACACTCTCCGGCCACTGGCGGGCCGCGAGCGTCGCCTTGCGCAACAGGAGTTGCGACAGCTGCCCTATGATGCCGCGCTCTTCGGCGATCGGGATGAACACACCGGGCGACACGGAGCCGAGGTCGCCGTCCGTCCAGCGCGCCAGCGCCTCGAAACCGATGATGCGGCGCGAGGCGAGGTCGACGATCGGCTGGAAGTGTGGCTCGACATCGCCGGCCGAGACCGCGCGGCGCAGCGCCTGCTCGATGCGGGTGACGCGCTTTGCCGCTTCCTCCATGTCCTGCGTGTAGACGACCACCAGCCCGCGGCCGCTTCGCTTGGCGTGGTAGAGGGCGGTTTCGGCCTTGCGGATCAGGTCGTCGGCGCTCTCGTTTCCGACGAAGAAAAGGGAGCATCCGACCGATGCGGAGAGCCGGGCGCTGCGCTCGCCGAGATCATAGGGCGCGGAGAGGATCTCGATCAGCATGCGTGCCTGTTCAGCCGCCGCCGCCTCGCTGAACGTCATGGGAAGCAGGAAAGCGAACTCGTCCGCTCCGATGCGGGTGACCGTGGAATGCCTGTCCATCGCCGCATGCAGGCGGAGCGCGACCTGCAGCAGTATCTCGTCGCCTGACGCTCTGCCGAAAAGATCGTTGATCGGCTTGAAGCCGTCGAGATCGATGATGCCGATGGCAAACGGAGCCGGATCGTCCTCGCGTTCGGCGATCAGGCGTTTCACCTTGGTGACGAACCGGCGGTTGTTGCCCAGGCCCGTCAACGGATCTGTGTAGGCGAGGTCTCCCTGTTCCCCCGGCCTGTCTGTGTTGCGCATGGGTCCGTTCATTGTTGTTCTGGTGATTTAGCCCCGGCTTACTCAACCTAATATCGAGCAAAAGCGTTTAGGAAGGGTGTCCCTTCGGCAACGCCCGGAGGTAGACTATGGAATGAGGAGGCGACGGTCGGCCGCGAGTGCCGTGAACGCCCGCTGGTCCATTCGAAACTGCCGGCCGGAGATTGGCAGCCCGGTGCGTTTTCGATAGATGCCATCTTCCTTTCGAAGTTCCGGAGAACCGAGATGCCGCTCAGGATAGCCGTGCAGATGGACCACGTCGCGACGCTGACGATCGCGGGCGACACCACGTTCGCGCTCTCGCTGGAAGCGCAGCGGCGCGGCCACGAACTCTACCACTATACCCCCGACCGCCTGACCATGCGCGGCGGCAAGGCCTTCGCCCGGGCCGAGCCGATGACTGTCAAGGACGTCAAGGGGGACCACTATGCGCTGGGGGAGCCCGTACGGCTCGATCTTTCGGAAATCGACGTGGTGCTGCTGCGCCAGGACCCGCCCTTCGACATGAACTACATCACCACGACCCACATGTTGGAGCGCGTCCACCCGAAGACGCTGGTGGTCAACGATCCCGCCTGGGTGCGCAACAGCCCGGAGAAGATATTCGTCACCGAGTTTCCCGACCTGATGCCGGAGACGCTGATCACCAAGGATGCCGCCGAGGTGGCCGCCTTTCGCAGGGAGTTCGGCGACATCATCGTCAAACCGCTCTACGGCAATGGCGGCGCCGGCATCTTCCATCTTGCCGAGGCCGACAGGAATCTCGCGTCGCTGCTCGAGATGTTCGGCCAGATGTTCCGCGAACCCTACATCGTGCAGCGATACCTCAAGGAAGTGCGAAAGGGCGACAAGCGCATCATCCTGATCGACGGCGAGCCCGTCGGCGCCATCAACCGCGTGCCCGCCGAGCACGATTCCCGCTCCAACATGCATGTCGGCGGCCGCGCCGAGGCGACGGAACTGACCGACCGCGAACGCGAGATCTGCGCCCGCATCGGACCTTCGCTTCGGGAACGGGGCTTCATCCTCGTCGGGATCGACGTGATCGGCGACTACCTGACCGAAATCAACGTCACCTCGCCGACCGGCGTGCGCGAGGTCCAGCGCTTCGGTGGCGCCGACATCGCGTCCCTGTTCTGGGACGCGGTGGAATCGAAGCGGGCATAGTCTCGACCGCGTCTGGCGACCTCGGGCGACCCGCCCGCGGCACGCCACGGACGTTGGTTCCGGCCGTTCCTGTTCGAGGGTCCTCGCAACAGCGAACCGATAGACTTCGCGACGGCTGCGCGAGTGCCGTTGCATGCGCCGATCGACCGATTGTTCTCCAAATGTTCTTGTCACGACGAAATGGTTGTGCTTAGCTGAAACAACTCCTTTATGGCGTACCTGCCTGCCTTCGTGTGCAAAAGGTCGGAAGAGGGGACGAGGATGGTTTCACGCGTCAGCACCATCGCCTTCCAGGGCATAGAGGCCGTGCCCGTCGACGTGCAGGTGATGGTCGCGCCGGGCAAGATCGGCATGCACATCGTCGGCCTGCCGGACAAAGCGGTGGCCGAGAGCCGCGAGCGGGTCCAGGCCGCGCTGCACGCCTCCGGCCTGTCGATGCCGCCCAAGAAGGTGACGGTCAATCTCGCCCCGGCCGACCTGCCGAAGGAGGGCAGTCACTACGATCTTCCGATCGCGCTCAGCCTCATGGCCGCGCTGGGCGCCATTCCCGGCGACGCGCTCGGCGGTTTCGTCGTTCTCGGCGAACTGTCGCTCGACGGGACCATCGCGGCCGTCGCCGGCGCCCTGCCGGCGGCGATCGGCGCGAACGCGATGGGCAAGGGCCTGATCTGCCCGCACGCGTCGGGACCGGAGGCCGCTTGGGCCGGGGCCGATGTCGAGATCCTCGCGCCGCGCAGCCTGATCGCGGTCGCCAACCACTTTCGCGGGACGCAGGTGCTTTCCCGGCCAGAGGCCAGGATCAGGGAGCCGGCCACCAACCTTCCGGACCTCGCGGACATCAAGGGACAGGAGAGCGCCAAGCGTGCGCTCGAAGTGGCGGCGGCCGGCGGCCACAATCTCCTGATGAGCGGTCCGCCGGGATCCGGCAAGTCGATGCTGGCGCAGCGCCTGCCGTCGATCCTGCCGCCGCTGTCGCCGAAGGAACTGCTCGAGGTGTCCATGATCGCCTCGATCGCTGGCGAACTCACCGGCGGCAAGCTGTCGGACAGGCGGCCGTTCCGCTCGCCGCATCATTCGGCGTCAATGGCAGCCATGGTCGGCGGCGGCTTGAGGGTGCGACCGGGCGAGGCCTCGCTTGCCCATCATGGCGTGCTCTTCCTCGACGAACTGCCTGAGTTCGCCGCGCCGGTGCTGGATTCGCTGCGCCAGCCGCTGGAGACGGGGGAATGCGTCATCGCGCGCGCCAACACCCGTGTGTCCTATCCGTCGCGGATACAGCTCGTGGCGGCGATGAACCCGTGCCGGTGCGGCATGGCGGGCGAACCGGGATATCGCTGCGCCCGCGGTCCGCGCTGCCAAAGCGACTATCAGGCACGGATTTCGGGGCCGCTCCTCGATCGCATCGATCTGAGAATCGACGTTCCCGCGGTCTCTGCCGCCGACCTCATTCGTCCGTCCCGTGCCGAAACCAGCGCGGTCGTCGCCGCTCGGGTCGCTGCCGCGCGCACCATCCAGCGGGAGCGCTTCGCCTCGCGCGGCCTGCCCGGCATCACGACGAACGCGCATTGTGGACCCGCGCTGATCGAGGACGTCGCGGCGCCGGATGCCGCGGGCCTGGCGCTGCTGCGCGATGCCAGTGAGAAACTGGGGTTCTCTGCCCGCGCCTATCATCGCATTTTGAAGGTCGCGCGCACGCTGGCCGACCTGGACGGCCTCGAAACGGTCGGGCGCATCCATCTCGCCGAAGCGATCTCCTACCGTGTCGGGGCGGAAGCCGCCGCCGCGCGCGCCGCGGCGTAATCAGGGGCGAGGTACGATACGCGGTGCTTTGCAGTGGCTGGCCGTCGGTCGGCCCACGGTCCGCGCGGGAAGCAGGCACCTGCGCGGCACGCTACGACCCCCGGCTGCGGAGCGGATCGCGCGGTCAGTTGCGGACCGAGCCCACCATCAGGGTGTTGTCGTCGCGCAGGCTGACCCATCGCCCGGTATGCGTGCTCGCCTGGCGCTTCAGATACCGGTATCCGGTCTGTTCCCAGGCCTTCACCGTGTCCGACAGGTTGTCGAGGATGTAGTCGCCCTTGTCGGTTCTGACCGTTAGGACCGCGTGACCTTCGCCATCGCGCTTGCGGACGACGGTGATGAGCAGATCGGAGAGCGGAATTCCCCCCCTGAAGAGCCGTCGGCGCTTTTCGAGGACGTAGTCCTCGCAGTCCCCCATGCCGCTCGTCGGAAAGGCCCAGACTTCGTCCTTGCCGAAGATGTCCTTGTCGGACATCGGCTTGATGGCGCTATTGACCTCGACGTTCACCTTGGAAATCCGGGTCCAGACTGCCTTGTTCAGGACGAGCGGACCGGCATCAGGTCCGGCGATGGAACATTCCGCGGGATTGGCCCTGCAGAACTCGTAATGACCGATCGGCTGGGACGTCAGCCCTCCCGTACCGATGGACCCCGCCAGCGCCGTACCGGTTGCAGCAAGGGCAAGTGCAGCGCCTGCGCCTGTCAGCGATACGATCGCGCTTGAAAGCAGTCTGTTGAGACCCATCCGTCTCTGTTCCCCAAACCCGCCTTTGTCTTTTGTTAAGAAAACGTAAAGGGGGGTAGTGATTCGTGTCAATCGGGAAAATCTCGTGATCGGCGCGTATGGTTATCCGACGTAACATTACGGCAACAGGTTCAGGAAACGATGCGGCCGCCGGCCACGAAGGGATTTCGACGCGCGTCGCGTTCTCCCGCAACTGCGAGGCGGGCCGCAAGTCCTTGATCCTGCTTGCTACCTGTCCCGAAAAACCGGTCTCCGCGCGCTGACCCCGGGATGTCAGTCCGGATCGATCTTGCCGCGCATTTTCTTGATCGTTGAGCGACCGGACTTCGCCTTGAGCCTCCGTTCGATCGAACCTTTCGAAGGTTTCGTCTTGCGCCGCGGGGGTGGCGGCGGCTCGGCGGCGCGCGTCAGCAACGAAATCAGCCGCTGCCTCGCGTCCTCGCGGTTGCGCTCCTGCGTGCGGAACCGGCTCGCCTCGATCAGGATCTCGCCTTCCTTCGTCGCCCGCTGGCCGGCGAGCTTCAGCGCGTTCTGGCGCACGCGGTCGGAGAGCCCCGGCGCGTTCGCCGCGTCGAAGCGCAGTTGCACCGCCGTCGCCACCTTGTTGACGTTCTGGCCGCCCGGGCCGGAAGCGCGGATGAAGCTCTCTTCGATGTCGCTCTCGAAGATCGTCGCGTCCGGCGCGATCACGATCGGCTCGGCTGCGGTCATTCCTGCCAGACCAGTACCTGTTCGGGCGGCTTGCGCGAAATGTCGGGCACGGTCGCGCGCTCGGCCGGATAGCCGACGACGAGAAGAATCACCGCCTTCTCATGGTCGGGGCGGCCACAGATCTCGTTTAGGAAGCCCATCGGCGACGGGGTATGGGTGAGCGTCGCGAGCCCGGCACCGTGCAGGGCCGCGATGAGGAAGCCCGAGGCGATGCCGACGGATTCCGGCACGTAGTAGTGCTTGATGCGCCGACCATCCGCCGTGGTGCCGTAGCGCTGCGCGAAGATCGCGATCAGCCACGGCGCGGTTTCCAGGAACGGCTTGTTTTCGTCGGTTCCGAGCGGCGCAAGCGCCTCCAGCCATTCGTCGGACGCGCGTCCGGCGTAGAAGCCGCGCTCCTCCTCCTCGGCGGCGTCGCGTATGCGCCGCTTCGTTGCCGGATCCGAGAGGCACACGAAGGTCCACGGCTGCTGGTTCGCGCCGGAAGGGGCCGTCGCGGCCGTCATCACGCAATCCTCGATCACCTCCCGCGCCACCGGCCGGTCCGAGAAGTCGCGCACCGTGCGGCGGCGGCTCATCAGAGCCCGAAAGGCCATCGCGCGGCGCGCCATCTCCGCCGCCTCGACATGCTCGAAGTCGAGCAGAACCTCGCTTTTCCTGTCCATCGCGCTCTCCCGGCGCTTTCCCGCTCGAAGTCAGCCGAGGCGCGAAAGCCGCGGCACCGGTTTGCCCCGGCGCGCCGAAAAAGAAAAGACCCGGCCGATGGCCGGGTCCGCTTTCCCATAAAGGGTTGGCGCGGAAGCGCCTACTCGGCCGCTTCCCGAACGCTCGGCGCGGCGCTCCTGACGGTGGCGTCGACGTGATCCTCGAATTTTCCGAAGTTCTGGATGAACATGCCGACCAGCCGCTTCGCCTGTGCGTCGTAGGCGGCCTTGTCCGGCCAGGTGGAGCGGGGATCGAGGATCGACGTGTCGATGCCCGGGACGGCGACCGGCACCGCGAAGCCGAAGTTCGGGTCGGTGCGGAACTCTGCCCGGTTCAGCGAACCGTCGAGCGCCGCCGTCAGGAGCGCGCGGGTCGCCTTGATCGGCATGCGCCGGCCGATGCCGTAGGCGCCGCCGGTCCAGCCGGGGTTGACGAGCCAGCAGTCGACGCCGTGACGCGCGATAAGGTCACGCAGGAGGTTGCCGTATTCGGAAGGGTGGCGCGGCATGAACGGAGCGCCGAAGCAGGTCGAGAAGGTCGCTTCCGGCTCGGTCACGCCCTTTTCCGTCCCGGCCACCTTGGCGGTGTAGCCGGACAGGAAGTGATACATCGCCTGCGCGGGGGTCAGCTTCGCGATGGGAGGCAGCACGCCGAACGCATCCGCCGTCAGCATGATGATGTTCTTCGGGGGGCCCGACAGCCCTGTATCGCTGGCATTC
>CATMOC010000068.1 GCA_950071955.1 uncultured Mesorhizobium sp.
CCGCCGAGATAGGGGGAGCGGATCGTCACGTTCGATGCCGGGATGCCGAAATAGGCGGCATAGGAGGCGCAGCTCATCGCCAGCGCCTGGTTCGGCATGTCGAGCATCAGGCGGTCGCCGTCCCATTCCGCCACGACCGCGTGCGGCTCCATGGCATTGTGGTACTGCGGCGGCGTGACGTAGTCGACCTCGACGACCTTCGCCGCGCCTGCCAGCCCCGCTTCCACGTCGCCATAGGCGGTCCGCGGCGGCGCGCCGACACCGACCGACGCAGGGTCGAAATTCAGGCCGTTCTCGAGCGTCGTGCGGGCGGGTTCGGCTTCGTAGCGCGGGTTCAGCAACGCAGCGCCCTCGATGGCCGCCTCGAGCGTCTCGGCCCCCACCATCGCGATCGGCTGGTTGGCGTAGCGGACGGTATCGTCCTGCAGGACCTCGACGCGAAAGCCGAAGGGCGGCATCTTGTCGTTCGGATCGTGCGAAAGGGTCAGACGGTTCGACGGCGTCAGCACCTCCACGACTCCGGGATGGGCCTTTGCCGCCTCCACGTCGAGGAACGTCACGCGCCCGCGGGCGATCTTGCTGACCGCGGCGACCGCGTGGAGCATCCCGTCGGGATGATTGTCGGCCGCGTAGGTCGCCCGGCCGGTGACCTTGGCGACGCCATCGCGGCGCGTCAGGGGCTGGCCGGCATTCGAGCCGAAGCGGACGGTCTGCTGGGATGGTGTCTCAGGCGACATTGGTGGCTCCCGGAATTGTCGAGAAGGGTGAGGCCGGGAGAGCGGGCATGTCTTCCGGTGTCCCCTGCGATGCGAGGGAAAGCGCGCGCGCGACGAGGCGGCGCGCCAGTTCGATCTTGAAGGCGTTGTCCCCTGAGGGCCGTGCGTCGGCCAGGGCAATATCAGCCGCCGCGGCGAAGGCTTCCGCGGTCGGGCGCAGGCCTTCGAGCGAGGCTTCGGCAGCCCGGGCACGCCAGGGTTTCGCGGCCACGGCGCCGAGTGCTATGCGCGCATTGGCGATCGCGCCGCCCTGCATCTCGAGCGCCACCGCCGCCGAGACGACCGCGAAGGCGTAGGAGGTGCGCTCGCGCAGCTTCAGGTAGCGCGAATGGCCGGCGAATGCCGCCGCGTCCGCGGGGATGCGCACCGCGACGACGAGTTCGCCCGGCGCGAGCGCGTTCCTGGCCTGCGGCGTGTCTCCCGGCAGGAGGTGGAGGGCATCGACCGCGACGTCGCGACGGCCGGAAGGGCCTTCCACCTCGGCCACGGCATCGAGTGCGGCAAGCGGCACGCAGAAGTCCGATGGATGCGTGGCGATGCACTGATCGCTCCAGCCGAGCACCGCGTGAAGCCGGTTCTCGCCTTGCATCGCGTCGCATCCCGAGCCGGGCACACGTCGGTTGCAGGCGCTCGCGGTATCCTGGAAATAGGCGCAGCGTGTGTGCTGCAGGAGGTTTCCGCCTACCGTCGCGGCATTGCGGAGTTGGGCGGAAGCCCCGGAAAGCAGCGCCTCGGCGACGGCCGGAAAGGTGCGGGCGAAGCGTTCGTCATGCGCAAGATCGGAATTGCGCACGAGCGCACCAATGCGCACCCCGCCGTCCCCGTCCCATTCGATGCGGTCGAGGCCGGGAAGCCGCGTGATGTCGACGAGCCGCCCGGGTCGCGCGACGCCGATCTTCATCAGGTCGAGGAGATTGGTGCCGGCCGCCAGATAGGCCGAGCCCGGCTCGGAGGCTGCCGCGACTGCCTCGGCCACGCTGGCGGGGCGGATGAAATCGAAGCGGTTCATGCCGCGGCCCTCCGCTTGTCCTGCTGCGCAATCGTCTTCTGTGCCTCCAGAACGGCCTCGACGATGCCGTGGTAGGCGCCGCAGCGGCAGATGTTGCCGCTCATCAGTTCGCGCACGCGCTCGGGATCGTCGCCCGCGTGGCCCTCCGCGATGAGCCCCACCGCGCTCATGATCTGGCCCGGCGTACAGTAGCCGCATTGCAGCGCGTCGTGCTCGATGAAGGCGGCTTGCACCGGGTGCAAAGCCTCGCCGTCGGCCAGCCCTTCGATGGTGGTGATCTCGGCGCCGTCGAGGCTGGCGGCGAGCGAGAGGCAGGAATTGATGCGCCGTCCATCGACGAGAACGGTGCAGGCGCCGCACTGGCCGTGGTCGCAGCCCTTCTTGGTGCCGGTGAGGTCCAGCCGTTCGCGCAGGAGGTCGAGGAGCGTCACACGCGGGTCGTCCAGCGCGATGTCGTGCGGACGGCCATTGAGCGTGATGCTGATGGAGAGTGACATGTGGTACTCCGATCAGGAATATGATGATGGGAACGAAGTCGTCGCCTGGCGGCTTGGACGATCGGGAACGGGGTTTACGCGAGCGATCGGACCCCGGCGGGATGCGTACTCTTTGTGCGTTTCCCGATACGTGTAATTATACGGAGGGAGCCTCCGTTTATCAAGGGGCAAGCTGTCCCGCGGGAAGAAAAATGGCGCAGGAACCAAAAAAGGCAAAACGAAAGCTCCGCGCCGACTCCATCCGCAACCGCGAGCGCCTGCTCGAGGCGGCGGCGCAGATCTTCAGCGCGGGCGGACCGCAGGCGAGCCTGGAAGCCGTAGCGCGGCAGGCGGGCGTCGGCATCGCCACGCTCTACCGACACTTTCCGACCCGCGAGGACCTGTTCGAGGCGGTCTACCGCCACGAGGTCGACCATCTCGGCGCGCTGGCCGAGCAGTATGCGCAGGACGCCGACCCGGTCGAGGCGCTGCGGCGCTGGTTCCACGCCAACGTGCGGCTCGTCGCTACCAAGAAGGGCATGATGGAAGCGTTGCAACTCGTCGCAGCCGCCTCGCCCGGGTTGAGGGCTTATTCCTTCGAGCGGCTGACCGGCGCGATCCGCCTCCTGCTCGACCGTGCGGTGGCGGCCGGCGCCGTGCGCTCCGACATCCCGCCGGAAGACCTGCTGCGCACCCTGCTCGGCATCTATTATTCGCAGGGCTCCGGAGACTGGCAGCCGGCCACGCTGCGCCTCGTCGACGTGTTTGTGGACGGGCTGCGGACGCGCTGAGGCAAGGCGCGAGCGCTTCGCCAAATCGATTGCGCCAGCATGCCGCGCGGGTTCAATTCGGGTCGCACACCGGCTAGCATCGGGCCATCCACCGGAGCGCTCCCCATGAACACCCATCCGCCGCTTTCCAACATCCAGACGCGCGACGTCGAGGCGCTGCTGCATCCGTATACGCCGCTGCACAAGCTGCGCGAGAACGGGCCGACGGTGATCGAGCGCGGCAAGGGCGTCTATGTCTACGACACGCGCGGCAAGGAATACATCGAGGGCATGTCGGGCCTGTGGTGCGCGGGTCTGGGCTTCGGCGAGGAGGAGCTGGTCGAGGCCGCGACCGAGCAGATGCGCACCCTGCCCTACTACCACCTCTTCGGCGCCAAGGGCATGGAGCCGGCGATCGAGCTGGCCGAGAAGCTGAAGGAGATAGCGCCCGTGCCGATCTCCAAGGTCTTCTTCACCTCGTCTGGCTCGGAGGCCAACGACACGCAGGTGAAGCTCGCCTGGTACATGAACAACGCGCTCGGCCGGCCGAAGAAGAAGAAGATCATCTCGCGGCAGAAGGCCTATCACGGCGTCACGATCATGTCGGCCTCGCTCACCGGCCTGCCCTACAACCACATGGGCTGGGACCTTCCCGTCGACCGGGTGCTCCACACGGACTGCCCGCATTTCTACCGCTTCGGCCAGGAGGGCGAGAGCGAGGCGGAGTTCACCGCGCGCATCGTGAAGTCGCTCTCCGACCTCATCGAGCGCGAGGGGCCCGACACCATCGCGGCGATGATCGCCGAGCCGGTGATGGGTGCCGGCGGCGTCATCGTGCCGCCGGCCGGCTACTACGCCGCCATCAAGGCGGTGCTCGACCAGCACGACATCATCCTGATCGACGACGAGGTGATCAACGGCTTCGGGCGCACCGGCGAGTGGTGGGGCTGCCAGTCGCTCGGCATGACGCCCACCACCATCTCCGCCGCCAAGCAGATGACCGCGGCCTACGCGCCGCTCGGCGCCGTCATGGTGCCGGAGGACATCTACCAGGCCTATGTCGACCATTCGGCGAAGATCGGCACCTTCGGCCACGGCTTCACCTATGGCGGCCATCCGCTGGGCTGCGCGCTCGGCGTCAAGGCGATCGAGATCTACCAGAAGCGCGACATCATCGGCCACGTGCGAAAACTCGCGCCGGTCTTCGCCGCGCGCATGGACAGGGTCGCTAAGCATCCGCTGGTCGGCGAGGCGCGCTATTGCGGGCTGATGGGCGGGGTCGAGCTCGTCGCCGACAAGGCCACGAAGCGGCCCTTCGATCCCAAGAGCGGCGTCGGCCCGCAGGTGGCGCGCATCCTCGAGGGCCACGGCGCCATCCTGCGCGCCATCGGCGACACGATCGCGCTCTGCCCGCCCATGGTCATCACCGAGGCGGAGCTCACCGAACTCTTCGACCGCCTCGAAAAAGGCCTCGCCGACGCGGAGGCCTGGGTGGCGAAGGCGGGTCTGCGCACTACCTGACGGAGGACGAAGAGAAGGAATTCCCCATGGCAAACCCCTCCCCCGGCTTCGCGAAGAACCCCGGCAAGGTCATCACCGTCGAGCCGCATCCCGGCACGGTCACCGTCACGGCCGGCGGCGTCACCATCGCCCGCTCCGAGGCGGCCAAGGTGCTCACCGAGGCGCCCTACCCGCCGGTGCTTTACATCCCCTTCGCCGACGTCGACTTCCTGCAGCTCGAAAAGACGCTCAGGACCAGCCACTGCCCCTGGAAGGGCGACGCCACCTACTGGCGCGTGCGCCCGGCCGGCGACGCGGGCGAGGACGCCATGTGGGCCTACGAGAACCCCTATGACGAGATGGCGGCGATCCGCGACCACGCGGCCTTCTATCCCGACCGCGTGACGATCGAGACGACCTGACACGGCGCGCCGGCGGAGGCGTCTTCCCGCCCCCGCCCTATCGCCCCTCCGGCTCCGGTTCCGCGTCCGGGTCCGGCACCTTGGCGTCTACCTCTTCCTGCGCGATCCCGAACACGTCGGTCAAAAGCCGCCGCGCCTCGCAGCGCGCCATGTAGAGGATGCGCTCGTCGATGAGCCGGAAAGCCTCGGCGAGTTCCTCGTCGCTGCGCACCTGACGCTTCTGCGCGTGCTCGCGCGCGATCGCCGCCAGCCGGTCGGAAAGCTGCACCATGGCCGAGAGCGCGGCGACCTGCCGGGCCTCCAGCGGCCGCCCGGCCACGGCGCTCTTCAGCATCGCCTCGGCGCGGAAGGAGAGCATGGCGCCGATGCGTTCGATGCGGCCCTCGGGGTCGTCCTCCTCGTCCGGATCGAACACCTCGGCCGGGGCCATCTCGAAGGGCTCGTCGGGGATAGGCTCCATCTCGCGGTCGAGTTCCTCGCCGGCGCCCGCCCGCGCGGCAAGCTCCATCGCCTGGTTCCAGGCGCCGCGCACGCGCTTGAAGCGGAAGTCGAGCGTCTTCCAGCCCTCCTGTCCCGCCCGCCGAGAGATCGACTTGGGCCCGACCCCGCAGGCCATCGCGACGCGCTCATGCGTAGGCGGCTGGCCCTCGCACAGCGCGCGGATCCCCTCCCAGCGTTCGTCCGGCAAAGCATCCGGCATCCCGATTTCCTCGATCGCGTTTCAGGGAACGTGCCGGAAAAGGAACGCCGGCCGGTCGTCTTGCCGGCCAGCCAATCGTCGCCGCCACCGACGGCCGCGCTTGTCCGACACTGCCTGAAGGATATGGGACGACCGTAGGGGCGTGGATAGAAATTGTCCGGGAATGCCGACCGAGGCGCCTACGCCGCTTTCAGGCGCTCGACTTCCTGCTCGAACGCGAAACAGAACTGCGCCGCTTCCTCCTCAGGTAGAAATCGCCCCATCTGAGGTACGAGTTGAAGGTAGGAGGCAAGGTCGTCGGGACTCCAGGGCATGCGCTCGGCGGAACGCGCCTCGGCGATGATGTTCGCCAGACGGATGCGGATGCGGTCCGGGTCCGCGCGATAGACGACTGGCGCCGCGTCCGCGTCGAAGAGTTCGGGCTGGTCGTCACCGAAGAGGTTGAGCTGGTTGCGGGCCATGGTTGCATGCTTCCGTGATTCGGCTGGTCCGATCAATGCACCACGGCTTGCGGCGGAGCGATGGCGCCGCCCATCTTATCCACGCTTCAGTTGGCGTTATCCACGGGCCTCTCGCGCCCGAGAGCTGCGTCCACCTGATCGACGCTGATCTTCGGCGCGGCAAGGATCCTGTCCATCAGGTCGGCCTGGCGCGGCTCCAGCAGCACCAGCCGCCCGAGCACATTCAGCAGATCGATGAGATCGGTCGTATACTCCGCCAACCAGTGATCGGGCTTCATCGCGTCCAGCGGCGAAGGCGGGCGCTTGTCGCCGATCTGCGGCCGGGTGCGGTCGCGCTTGCGGTAGCTGAACCAGTGCCAGACGACCTGCTTGCCCGACACCTCGTAGGACCAGACTTCGGGCGCGACATTGTCGATGAACCCCTTGCCGACATGGAGGCGACGTTTGGACGGGTCGTAGGTCATCGTCTCCGGCAGGTCTTCCGGCGCGCCGGGGATAGCGCCGTCTGCGGGAACGGTCGGCCGTGCACCGGACGCCATCCGGGGCGGTCCCTTCGGCCGTCCCGCCTCCGGGTCGGTGAAGCGCTCGCCATAGGTGTGCAGCCAGATCACTTCGCGCCCCAGCGCCACGGCGTCCGCGAACAGTGCCGGGTCGGCCGTCAGCGGCACGCGCAGGCCGGGCTGCACGAGGTCCGGCTGGAACCGCGCCGTATAGGCCGGATGCGCCATCACCGCCGCGAGATAAGCCATGACGTCCTCGGGTGACGCCGCGCCATGCGAATCGGCCAGCAGCGTGAGCAGTTTTGGCTGGACGTTCGGAGTCCTTGCCGCCGCGTCCGCCCAGAGCGGAAAGGCGCGACCGCCGCGACCGTTATAGTTGTGCAAGTCAGGCACCAGTGAGGCTGCGGTGAACGCTGGGCCATTTGTCGGTGATCTGTCGTCCGGCGCGGTGAGAAATACCTGCTTTGGCGAGTAGTCGTCCCAAAGGGCAGGATTCGGGCGGTTGATGAGGCGGGAATCCGGCAAGATCCATTGCCTGTCGAACGATCTGAAAGCGTAGCGGGCCGGCTTGACCGCCCCGCCGGTATCCTTCCCGACCGGGATTGATCGATGTTCGTGCCCCGTCAATCCCTTCTGCGCGATCTTGTCGACGGTCTTGTCTCCGCCTTCATGCGGATGAAACAGCGTCTCCTTCTTCGCTGGGTCCTTCTCGGCGATCAGCTTCGACCAGCGTGCGTTCAGCGATTGCGCATCCGGCGCGATGATCCATGTACGTCCCGGCATGACGCCGGACCCGTCATAGACGAAGAAATCCTTCAGCGCGGGGAACGTCGCCCAGGCGCCCTTGGCGGCCGGGAAGAACGGGGCGCGCCAGCCGGACCGAGCATCCTGCCATTCCGGGCCGTCGAGCGACAGTGTCTCCAGCGCCTTGAACTTATCCTCCCGCCGGCCCTTCGGAAGTGCGCGGAAGCGCACCTGGGCCGGCCTGTCGCGGTCCTTGCCGAGCGGCTTGGCCGCCAGCACGATGCAGACCGGCTGCTGGACGCCCTGAAAAATGCGGGTCGCCACCTCTGGCTGGTGGCCGTCGGGCGAGCAGTCGATGACCCAGATGTCGGAACAGCTTCGGCGCAGGTCGTCACGCATCGCCTGAAAGCCGTCACCGCCGAGAAACCCGGCCACGGTGATGTAGCAGACGATGCCTTCCTGGTCCGGCGCAGGCAGCCCGGTCGCATCCTCATAGCCGGACGCGAACACCTTCCACGTCGCCCAGCGCCAGAAATAGACATAGAGGTTCTTCAGGTGCTTGGAATGCGCACCGACGCCCCAATTGCGCGGCGGCGTCCACCAGTCCATCGGCGCGGCGAGCTTGCCGCCGGAGCCCTGCTCGATCCAGCCGCCCTTGCCCTTGGCCTTCTCCTTGTAGGGCGGGTTGCCCAGCACCACGGTGATCTTCTGTGATTTCTTGATCGCGTTGGCATCGCGCCGCGATTTGGCCACCGCGCCGGCCTGGAGCAGCGCCTCGTCCTCCACGAAGGGATTTCCCAGCGTGTTGGTGATGAAGAGCTTCAGGTCCGGCATGTTGGCTGGGCTGGGGTCGTTCGCCTTTATCAGCGACTGCATTTCCGCGATCAGCCGCAACTGCGCAACCGCGAAAGGACCGAACTGCAGCTCGAACCCGATCAGGCGGTTCATGGCTGCCTGGATCGCACCCTTGACCGCCCCCTCGCCCTGATCATCCGCCACCGTTTCCGCGATCCGTCGCATTACGCCGAGAAGGAAGGTGCCGGTCCCGACGGCCGGGTCGGCCAGGGTCACGTCGGTCGAGGCGAGCCCCGCCGACCGTGAGAACAGGTCGCCTTTCAGCACGTCGTCGACCAGCCGCACCATCGCCGACACCACTTCCGGCGGCGTGTAGTAGGAGCCCGTGAGCTTGCGCAGGCGGTTGTCGTAGACCTCGAGGAAGTCCTCGTAGAAATACAGCCAAGCCTCGGGCTTGTCCTTGCTCACGGTCGACCAGTTCACCTCGTTCAACACGCGCCGCAGCGTGCCGAGCGAAGTCCGAAGCGCCTTCTGGTTGGCATCGTCGTCTGTGAGAAGCCCCAGCGCCGTGCCGATCAGCGAGTTGGACTTGCGCAATTCGTAGGCGGCATGGTGGATACCGTCCTTCAGCGGAATATCCATCGCGCGGGCGACGAGGAGGCCGAACGTCACCGCCTGGGCGTAGCCGTCGGCAAACTGCCGGTCGTCGGCGTCGGGAAACAACTGTTTTCCCCAGTCGTGCTTGAGCGCCGTCAGGCCCTCGCTTTGCAGCGCCAGTTGCTCGACGACCTCGTCGCGCAGCAAACGGCACAGCCGCGCCGAAACCTGCGCAAGTTGTTTGGCGCTTTTCGGGGCGATGGGGTCCCATGACAGGAATGCCACGATCAGCGGCATAAGCGTATCGGGCGCGGCGAGCTTAGCGCCTGCCGACGCCACGTCGCCGTCGAGCGTCACAACCTTTCCCACGATGACGCCGTCCTGCCAGAGGCTGAAGGAATTGCCATCGGTATAGAGCAGGTTCGGCAGCGATTTCAGCTTCTGCCACTGCGCCTTGTCGTGTGCGTCGGCGAAGCCGCGCGGATCAGCGCCCTTGCCCGGCGCCTTGACCTCGATGAAGCCGACGAGTGCCTTATCGACGGTGACGGCGAAGTCGGGGCGTGTCTTGATGTCGGCCAGCGATGTTTCGCCGACGAGGCCCAGCGCGTCGTCCGGCAGGCCGTGTGCCGCCGCCAACCCCCTGACGAGCATTTCGAGAGGCCCGCGAAGCTGGTCCTCGGGGGCGCCTGCGATCGCGGCGTTGGACAGCTTCGCCTTCGTGGCCAGGCCATAGGCTGCAACCAACTCCTGTATCGTCTGTCCCGCCAACTCAGCTCTCCCAGCCCGTGCGCCACTCAACCCGCAACTTCACGTTGGCGCAAGCCCGGCATCGCACCGTTCTCGCCGCAGCGACAGGCGTCCGCCCAGGCATTGATCGTTGCGGGCGCTTCTTTTCCCGCTAAGAGGCGAAGGATGGGCTTTTCGCACCCGCGTTGGTTCGACCGTGGTCCGCTAAGCTCCCTTTCCCCTTGAGGGGAGGAGTTAGGGGTGGGGGTCGGCCCGCAGGGCCCAACAAAGGGAATGGGCGGCGAGATTGGGGGCGCCCTCGTGGTTCGACAAGCTCACCATGAGGGCGCAACGGACATCGGGCGCGCCACCTCCTCTTTGGTGAGGGAGTCCGGCGAAACCTGCCGGGCGGAAAGACCCCCTCACCGTCTCGCTTCGCGAGCCACCTCTCCCCCCATTGGGGGGCGAGGAAGGGCGCGGTGGCGGCTTCCCGACTGCCGATCCCTACTCCCTACTCCCTACGCACTACTCCCTACGCACTACTCCCTACGAACGACGCACTCCCTACTTTCCCACCGCCGCCTGCGCCGCCGCCAATCTCGCGATCGGCACCCGGAACGGCGAGCACGACACGTAATCCAGCCCCACCTCCTCGCAGAAGCGGATGGACGCAGGGTCGCCGCCGTGTTCGCCGCAGATGCCGAGTTTTATGGCAGGCCGCGTGGTGCGGCCTTTCTCGGCGGCCATGCGGACCAGTTCGCCGACGCCCTCGACGTCGAGGGTGACGAAGGGGTCGGAGTCGACGATGCCCTTCTGGCGGTAGGTTTCCATGAAGGCGGCGGCGTCGTCCCGGCTGATGCCGAAGGTGGTCTGCGTCAGGTCGTTGGTGCCGAAGGAGAAGAACTCGGCGGCCTGCGCGATCTCGTGGGCGCGGATGGCGGCGCGCGGCAGCTCGATCATGGTGCCGACGAGATAGGCGATGGTCTCGCCCGTCTCCTCCATTACGGCCTTCGCCACGGCGTCGATGCGCGCCTTGACGAAGTCGAGCTCCTTCACGATGCCGACCAGCGGCACCATGATCTCGGGCTCCACCGGCGCGCCGGTCTTGCGGCCGGCCTCGATGGCCGCCTCGAAGATGGCGCGCGCCTGCATCTCTGCGATCTCTGGATAGGAGACGGCGAGCCGGCAGCCGCGGTGGCCGAGCATGGGGTTGGCCTCGTGCAGGGCCTCGGTGCGCTGGCGCAGCTTTTCCGGCGACACGCCGATCGCGGCCGCGACCTCCGAAATCTCCTTGCCGGACTTCGGCAAGAACTCGTGCAGCGGCGGGTCGAGCAGGCGGATGGTAACCGGCAGGCCGGCCATGATCTCGAACAGCTCGGAAAAGTCCGAGCGCTGCATGGGCAGGAGTTTTGCCAGCGCGGAACGCCGGCCGCTCTCGGTGTCGGCGAGGATCATCTCGCGCATGACGTTGATGCGATCGTCCTCGAAGAACATGTGCTCGGTGCGGCAGAGCCCGATGCCCTCCGCGCCGAAGGAACGCGCGGTGCGGGCGTCGGCCGGCGTCTCGGCATTGGTGCGCACCTTCATGCGGCGGATCTTGTCGGCCCACTCCATGATGGCGGCGAAATCGCCCGAGAGCTCGGGCTGCAGCATGGCGACCTGGCCGGCCAGCACCTGGCCGTTGGCGCCGTCGATGGTGATGACGTCGCCCCTGTTGAAGGTGCGGCCCATGGCCGTCAGCGTCTGGTTGCGGTAGTCGACGCGCAGCTGGCCGGCGCCGGAAACGCAGGGCTTGCCCATGCCGCGCGCCACCACGGCGGCGTGGCTGGGCATCCC
>CATMOC010000069.1 GCA_950071955.1 uncultured Mesorhizobium sp.
GAGCCTCGTCAACGCGCTGGCCGACATCTACCCCGCCACCGCGAGGATCGCAGGCGAGGAATTCTTCCGCGCCATGGCACTCGTCTTCGCCCGCTCGTCCCCTCCCCGCTCGCGCGTGCTCAGCGAATACGGGCACGATTTCCCGGGCTTCATCGCAGGCTTCGAGCCGGCGGCCCGGATGCCCTACCTTGCCGACGTGGCGCGGCTGGAGCGCGCTTGGCTGGACGCCTATCACGCGGCCGATGCGCCGCCGCTGGACCCGCGGGCGCTCGGCGAACTGCCGCCCGAGGACCTGGCCTCGGCCCGCTTCACCCCGCACCCGGCCATGCGGCTGGTCCGGTCCCGCTTCGCCGTGGTGTCGATCCTGGAGGCGAATCGCGGCGATGCCGGCAACGCCGGCAGGATCAGGGGCGATGTCGCCGAGGACGCGCTCGTCACGCGGCCGCGTGCCAGGGTCGAGGTGCGGCGGCTTGAACCCGGCTGCGCCGTCTTCCTGGAATGCCTCGCGGCAGGCGCTTCGCTGGCACTGGCGG
Organism: uncultured Mesorhizobium sp.; assembly: GCA_950071955.1. Lineage (GTDB taxonomy): Bacteria > Pseudomonadota > Alphaproteobacteria > Rhizobiales > Rhizobiaceae > Aquibium > Aquibium pacificus. Next base: position 534 of record CATMOC010000069.1, read on the forward strand.
TCGAAGAGGCGTTCGCGGAGGAACCCGCCTTCGATCCCGGCAAGGCGATCGCCTTGATGCTCGAAGCCCGCGCCTTCAGCGCGGTAATTCAGGACTGATCAGCGGGCATTCCCGTCCGCCAGATCCGGAGGAGTCTCATGTCGTACCTGATGGAAAAAATCGCCAGGCTGCACGCCTCGGTGTTCGGCACGATCGAGCGGGTGCTGGACGGCTGGTTCCTCGGCCTTCTCGCGCGCTTCGTCTTCGCCGCCGTGCTGTGGATGTATTTCCTCAATTCGGCGCGCACGAAGGTCGGCGTCGGCCTGCTCGGCTTCTTCACAGTCAGCGACAACGCCTACTACCAGATTGCCCTTCCCGCAGTCGAAGCGGCCGGGGGCGACGTCAGCCAGGTGTCCTTCATTCCCTGGGGCGCGATGGTGTGGGCCGGCACCTATGCGGAGTTCGTGCTGCCGGTCCTGATCGTGCTCGGGCTTTTCGCGCGTATCGCGGCGCTCGGCATGAGCGCCTTCATCGCGGTGCAGTCGATCGTCGACGTCACAGTCCACGCCGTCGGCCCCGAGACGATAGGCAGCCTGTTCGACCGCTTTCCGGATGCAGCGATCCTCGACCAGCGGCTGCTCTGGGTGTTCCCGCTCGTCTATGTCGCGGTGAGGGGTGCGGGCGCGATTTCGCTCGACGCCCTGCTGTCGCGCGGACGGACCCGGGCGCATGGCGCGGTCGCCGCTCCCGCCGGTTGAGCCGGACGCACGCCATCAAAAAGGGCGGCCCGTTTCGGAGCCGCCCAGCATCGGCCTTCAAGGCCGGTCAGCAAGGGTGGGACTGGCCGCTCAGGCGGCTTTCGCCTCGATCTGCTTCGAAGACCTGGCGCCGCCATTGGCAATGGCGATCTTCCGGGGCTTCATCTCCTCCGGAATGTTGCGCTTCAGGTCGATGTGAAGCAGGCCGTTCTTAAGCTCGGCGCCGTTGACCTCGACATGGTCGGCAAGCTGGAAGCGACGCTCGAAGGCGCGCGAGGCAATGCCGCGATAGAGGACCTCGGTGCTCTCGCCGTTCTCGGTCTCGGCCTTCTCGCCCTTGATCGTCAGCACGTTGCGGTGAGCCTCGATCGAGATCTCGTCCTCGCCGAAGCCAGCAACCGCCATGGTGATGCGATAGGCATCCTCACCGGTGCGTGCGATGTTGTAGGGGGGATAGGTCTGACCGCCGTCGGGCTGCGAAAGCGAGTCCAGCATCGTGAAGAGCCGGTCGAAACCGACGGTCGAGCGATAGAGGGGGGAAAAATCGACGTGACGCATAGTTGTTCTCCTGTTGAGCAACATCGTGTTTGCGCTTTGACCGACGGCTGAAAATCCAAACTGGCATTCTCTTGTCGGCCAGCGGCCCCGATTTCGGCGACCGCAGCAACGATTTGGGAATTGGGATTTCGGGTTTCAAGACCCTGGAATGAGTACGTGCCGCATCGCTGGTCGCACGGCGGAGCGCACGCCGCCCACTCGAACTGCTTGATTTCCGGCGCGGGGAGAATGCAGGTGCGAAACCGGAAATGGCACTCGCGAGAGTTGAATGTCAGATCTTGCGTCCGGCAGAGAATGCCAACGTTGCAAGGATAGTACTGACATCATCAAACGGTATTATAGAGATCCATTCCGATCCTCCTTCTTGCCAGGGAAAAGCCACACAAACGACAATTTCGTTCATCTGTCGTTCATGAGAAATCCTTAAAAATCGCGGCGTACACAAGTCGTGTATATTCGATATTGGGCCTAGGGGGCTTCGATATTTGAACTTTAACACCGATAACGTACTGCAACTTAAAAGGAGAAGATTATGCGAAATATTCTTGCTATTGCTATTGTAATGGCATTTCCTGTCCTTGCGGCAGCGCAGGACTTTCCGAGTGGCTACTTCAAGCTCACCACGCAGTTTCGCGAGGGCTCGAACGAATGCCTCGAAGGCAACCAGAGGGGTGGCTCCATGAACGGGGCAGCCTTCATGGACTCCTGCCAGAACGTCTCCGGACAGCTGTGGAAGGCCATTCCGGCCGGAAACGGCTACGTCAAGCTCACCACCCAGTTCCGCGAAGGTTCGAACGAGTGCCTGGAAGGCAACCAGCGGGGCGGCTCCATGAACGGCGCGGCCTTCATGGACTCCTGCCAGAACGTCTCAGGTCAGTTGTGGCGCGTCGGACAGTAGGCTCCGCCGGCACAGCGGGCGCCGCCGCTTAGCGGGGTGGCGCCTGCCGCGTCGCAGTGCCAAACGGCCTCGTCACGTTTCGTCCGGCTTGCCGGATGGGTTGGCTCGCGGGATCGACCGATCCCGCGAGCCATTTCGTTTGCAGTCCCGTCCGGGGACCCGATCCCCGTCTTCGTAAGAGAAAATCGCTCCATCGGGACATGAACGCCACATGAACGGCCCCTTCCGCTTCCGTTCAGGTGCGCGCGGCTATCTTCCGCTCGACCAACAAGAAGCGGCGCGGCCGACAAAGGCCCCGCGATCGGTTCGGTCCGGGTGTAACGTCCCTTCCTCCCGGATCGGCATAGGCCGGAGGCGCCCCATCGCCTCCGGCCTTCAGTTTGTATTGCGTTCGGGCGGAGCGGCTCGAAGACTTTGCTTTTGAATCCTCTCCCTTCTATCAGAGGCTCATGGACGCCACCCAGGAACCCGCGCCCGCCGCGGCGCCCGTCCCGGAGATTCTCTTCGGAACGGCCGACAACGAAATCCCGCCACGCGCCCGCGCCGGTTATCTCAAGGCGCGCGACGGCCGCCGGCTTCGCTACGGGGTGTTCGCCGCGGGCGGCCGGCCCCGCAGGGGCACGGTGGTCATTCTCCAGGGTCGCAACGAGAGCATCGAGAAGTACTTCGAAACGATCGGCGACCTGTCCGTCCGGGGCCTGGGAACCGCCATCATGGACTGGCGCGGCCAGGGCGGATCGGATCGCCTGATCCGCGATCCCGAGCGCGGATACGTCGACAGCTTCCGGGACTACGTCGCCGACCTCGACCGCTTCTTCGAGGAGATCGTGCTGCCCGACTGTCCCGGACCGTTCTATATCCTTGCCCACTCCACCGGCGCGCTGGTCGCGCTCATGGCGGCACCGGAACTCGTCAACCGCGTCCGCCGCATGGTGCTGACGTCGCCGCTGCTGAGCCTCGAAGGCCTTCCTGTCTCGATGCTCACCGTCCGGCGCATCGCGACCCTTCTCTACAGTCTCGGCCTCGGCTCCATGTATCTCGGAGGCGGCCCCCGCTCGGCCGGAAGGACGGCCTTCGCCACCAACACGCTGACCTCGGACTTCCGCCGCTATGCGCGCAACACCGGCATCTACCTGCGGCATCCAGAACTCGGCCTCGGCGGCCCGACCGTGACATGGATCCTGGCGGCCTGCCGCGCCATCGCACGGGTGACGGATCCGGATTTCATGGCACGCATTCAGGTCCCGACACTCATCATCGCGGCCGGCGCCGACGAGGTCGTCTCGACCCCCGCCATCGAGGAGTATGCCATGGCGCTGAAGTCGGGTTCGCTGCTCACCATCGACGGAGCCCGCCACGAACTCCTGCAGGAGGCGGACGCCTACCGCGAGCAGTTCCTCGCCGCTTTCGACGCCTTCGTTCCGGGTGGCGACGTTTCCTAAATCTTGCCTTGGATCGCCTTCATCGCCGCTTCGTGAAGCTCGGGACTCGCCGCGGCGATGATGTCGCCGCCCGCTTCGGCCGGACCGCCCTCAAACGTCGTCCCCACGCCGCCCGCCTTCTCGATGATCGGGATCAGCGCCACGATGTCGTAGGACTGCAATCCGGCATCCACCGCGATGTCGGCGTAGCCGGCCGCGACCATGGCGAAGCCGTAGCAGTCGGTGCCGTAGCGCGTCAGCCGCGCGGCGCGCTCCAGCCGGTCGTAGCGCACCCGCAGATCGCCCGTGAAAAGCGCCGGCGTGGTGGTGAAGACGGTCGCCTGGGAGAGGTCGGCGATGCGCCGCGTCGTGAGCCGGCGCGAACCGCCCGGCCCTTCGTAGAAAGCGCCGTCGCCGGTGGCGAAATAGAGTTCGCCGGTGAACGGCTGGGACATCATCCCGCACACGGCCCGTCCCCCGACGGTCAGGCCGACGAGCGTTCCCCACAGGGGAATGCCGGAGATGAAGGCACGCGTTCCGTCGATCGGATCGATCACCCAGACCCGGTCGGAACCGCCGTTCTCCGTGCCGTGCTCCTCGCCGAGAATACCATCGCCCGGATATTCGGCCCGGATCAGTTCCCGGATCACCCGCTCGGCTTCGCGATCCGCCTCGGTGACAGGGTCGAAGCCGGCATCGAACTTGTTGGAGACGACACCTGCGGCGCGGAACCGCGGCAAGGTTTCCTTCGCCGCAGCCGCCGCCATCGCGCGCAGGAACTCCGTCATGTCCATCCGTCACCTCTTCGAGCTGTTGTATTTCTGTCACATTGATGCCGCGACACACCGCGCGCAAGCGCTTCCGTAGCTGTTTTGCACGAGAGGCGCTTGACAATTGTGCATCGCACAATATGCTTCTTCATGAACGGTTTATTCCGTTCTGCCCTCCTTGGGCGTTTCCTCCCTAGACTTCGACCGCGTCGTGAAAACGATGCGGTCTTTTTTTTCGCCCGCCTCGGAGAGGTTACCGCGCCCGAATATGCCGCTATTCGGCCGCGAGCGGCCGCTCGTCGGCGAACGGCGCCGAGCGGAGCAGGAGGGTCATGAAGCGCGAAATGTCCTTCGCCAGCGGCTCGAAGCCGCTCGACTTCCGATAGGTCCGCTCGTTCATGTAGAGGCCGCGGTTCACCTCGATCTGCAGGGCATGCAGGCCGCGCGCCGGCCGGCCGTAATGCTCGGTGATGAAGCCTCCCGCATAGGGCTTGTTGTGGGCGACCGTATATCCGAGCGAGGTGAGGATGCCGATCGTGGCCTCGGTCATGGCGACCGAGGCGGAGGCGCCGAAGCGGTCTCCCACGATGAAATCCGGCCGGATGCCGGACTCGCCCAGCCGGATGCTCGCCGGCATGGAGTGGCAGTCGATCAGCGCCGCTACGCCGAACCGCGCCTGCGTGGCCACGATCAGCCGCCTGAGGCTTTCGTGATAGGGCTTGTAGATCAGGTTGATACGCCCGACCGCCTCGTCGAGCGGTATCTTCCCGCCGTATATTTCCTGTCCCTCGCCGACGATCCTGGGCACCGTGCCGAGCCCGCCGGCCACCCGCGCCGAACGGACGTTGGCGAAGGGCGGCGGCGTTTCGAGGAACATGCGCGGATCGAGTTCCCACGGCTCGCGGTTGACGTCGAGATAGGCGCGCGGGAAGTTCGCCGCCAGCATCGGCGCGCCCAGCGCGAGCGACTCGCGGAAGAGTTCGTCCACGAAGCAGTCTTCCGAGCGGCGGATCGCATCGCGGTCGAGCCGCGCCATCGCCAGGAAGCGCTGCGGGTAGTGTCTTCCGCTGTGGGGGGAGTTGAAGACGAAGGGAACAGTCTGGCGCTCGGGCTGCCGCACCTCGAAGGGAGCGGTGTCGCGGAAGTCGGTCTCGGTGCTCATGGGCGGGGAACCCGCTGGTGGGTGGCGATCATCGCTGGAACGTGCCACCGGGACCAACGCCTGTCCAGTCCGTCTCCATCCCCGGCGAGCCCGCGAGATGGCGGAATTCACTTGATGTTTACCCTGTCTCCCTCATATATCCGCCGTGGTGAACGGGTGGGACCGCGTCTGCCCGGCAGGTGATTCGGACGGGAGCACATGGCGAGAATCCTTCTTGCTGAAGACGACGACGACATGCGCCGCTTCCTGGTGAAGGCGCTCGAGCGCGCCGGCTACGACGTCAGCGATTTCGACAACGGCGCCAGCGCCTACGAGCGGCTGCGCGAGGAGCCTTTCTCGCTGCTTCTGACCGACATCGTGATGCCGGAGATGGACGGGATCGAACTCGCCCGCCGAGCCACCGAGATCGACCCCGACCTCAAGGTGATGTTCATTACCGGCTTCGCCGCCGTCGCGCTCAATCCCGATTCGAAGGCACCCAAGGACGCCAAGGTCCTGTCGAAGCCCTTCCACCTGCGCGACCTCGTCAACGAGGTCGAGAAGATGCTGCAGGCCGCCTGACCGGGCTGCCGACAAGGTCCGGCGCGGCCCCGGCCGGCGGCGCCGGCGCGAACGGGACCGACCGCGTGTTCGATGTTCCGGCGGAGGCGTTTTTGTCATTGACGGCCCCGCGCATTGTGTGGTGTATGCGCGGCGCTGATGGGCGTGTAGCTCAGCGGGAGAGCACTACGTTGACATCGTAGGGGTCACAGGTTCAATCCCTGTCACGCCCACCATCATTTCAGGCACTTAGCGGAGCCCCTACCCGCCTCCGCACAGAAACCGAACAGAATCCTCATTTCTGCGGCTCCTGCGTGTTGACCCAAACGGCCTTGCCGCCGGGTTCAATGACCGTTTTTGCAATGTCCTCGCGCCAGCTTGCACCGCGCTGAATTACCAGCGCGTGAGATGGACCAAGGGGTCGGCTCGCATACCGCGACGGAGGTAATCCTTGGTCCTCGCGAAATCCCCGGCAGGACCGACCCCAAGAATGCGAAGCGGCTTTCTCTCGTTCGACCGCATGTCATGCCAGAAGTCGATTTCCTCAACTCCCGCCTCGGAGATCCAGCCGGCGTCGACCAACAACTGGAGGCGCTGCCTCGGCTCGAACTGATCGATGTCCACAAAGACGCTCGTGGATCTGTGCCGCTAAGCCATGGTTCAAACCTCCGCTGCGTTCTTCTGCCAGTCCGGGTGGTGAGGAAGTCGAGGCTGAGCTGACGCATCGTCTCTCCGATGGGATTCAAGTGCGCGGCATGGCACTCCGAAGCGGCTGGCTACTTCAACATGCCGTAGAGCGGATCGCCGGGTCCGCGAACATGCGCCACCGAGACCGGAGGACCGTTTCGGACCGGCACGCGCTTCGCGTCGACCTCCTCGATCACGACCACGCGATTGGCGATCTTCCACTCCCCGGCCCGCCGCTCAAAACGATCGATCATTCGCGCATACATCACGACCGCGAGCCGCTCCCCCTTATTGAGTTCCTCTTCGCCGACCCAGGCACGGATGGTTTCGCGGGCTTCGGCGGGATAGGATTGCGGAACGATCACATAGCTTTCCATGACCGCGACGTCGTTTGAAAGGAACTCGATAAGCGTATTAGCGATGAGGTGCATCGACTGATCGATGGAGGCATGCCGGCGCATGATCCATTCGATCAGCCCGTCGACGTCGCCCTTGTAAGATCCATGGTCGTCATGTGCGTCCGAATGATAGGCGCTACGGATCAGGTCCGGGTCGAGTCTGTCGACGCCGCGAGCATAGCGGTACATCGCGTCGCGAATGGCGTCCTTGTCCGCCAACCACCGCAGCGGATCCTCGACGGATGACTGGTCAGGCATGTTCTTCGTCCTCCCTGATCGCAGAACATATCAGCCTTCCCGGACACCGATGAAGTCCCAACGGCTGGGGACGTCAGAAGTCCACGCCGTGCGACGCCGGAGTGACGGTGGCATGGGAGTGTGCCAATGGATTCTCTGTGGCCGACGCCAGGGAGTCGAAGGACGGGAACCAGAGCCGCGCCCAGGCTCAGGACTCATTGGTCAGAGCAGAAGATGACGGCTTGTGGTCGCTCATCTGGCGTTCAGACAGGAGCAGGATGATCGGCCGTCCGTCAGCATCGCAGACGGTGTGGAGCTTGGAGTTCAGCCCGCCTTTCGTTTGCCCGATACGACGGGGAACATCCCCTTTTCTAACAGGCCCGCCGCCGTGCGGTGGGCCTTCAGATGCGTCGCGTCGATCATGATGCGCTCGGGCTTGGGCCGTTCGCCGGCGAGGCCAGCGAAGATGCGGTCGAACACCCCCATCAGGCTTGAGCGCATGAAGCCCGGCGGGTGGTGAGCGGCATCATCTATGTGATCCGCAACGGGCTGCAGTGGAAGGACGCACGGTCTGGCTACGGTCCGCACAAGACGCTCTACAATCACCAACCCCCGGAACGCCGTGCGGCAGCGGTAAGAATGGCGATATCCGCACCATCTGGCGCTCGCTCAGCAGAAACAAAACACCCGTCGCGGTCTCCTTCTCGGAGACCGTGAATCACATCTCAATCGGAACAAATAGGTCTTGCGCCTAGCTGCCGACCGACCTTCCGTGCCGACAGGGACTGCTCATCGCGTTAGAAACGTCTCTATTCTGTATCGCATCACGACAGGCGGGAGAAAGACATGCGCCCAATATGCATCGACTGGCTAAGCGCTCCCGAACTCGATGCGCCGGGACTCGTACGCGCAGCAGCCGACAATCGGGTGGACCGCGTGAGCCTGATCGTCAATCCAATGTACCCGTTCGCCGACCGCGACCTTGCCGGCGACACCGCGGCTCGACGCGAAACGCGCCGCCTGTGCCGCGACCTTGGAGTCCAGGTAGATTGCATGGAGGTGCTGCGCTTGCATAGTGACACCGATCCGCGCTCCTTCCGGCCGGCCTTCGATTCGGGCGCCTGGCTGGATGCACGCACGGCCGTGGTGCTGGCTTTCGACTCGGACGAGGCGCGGCTGGCCGATCTGCTGGCCATGACCTGCGACGTCGCCGCCGAATACGGGATTGCCGTGGTGACCGAGCTCAACCGGCGCTTCGCACTGAAATCGCTCGAGGACGCCACGCGACTGATCGCGCGCAACGGACGCACCGACTTGGGAGTACAGATCGATTCCATGCACTTTTACCGGTACGGCAGCCGCTGCGAGGACATCGCGCCTCACCGCGACCTGATCGCGCGGGCGCAGATCTGCGACGGTCCCTTGGCCGGTCCCGCCACCGACGAGGAACAAATGATCGAGGGGCGCACCAACCGGCTGCTGCCCGGCGACGGGGAATTGCCGCTGGCCGAATGGCTAGCCGAGATCCCGCAAGGCATCGTGGTCGCGCTTGAGGCTCCGATGCTGCGGCTCGAGGTGCACGAACGTTTGCGCCGCGGCGTCGCCCAACTGCGCGCGCTGGTCGAGCGCGTCGACGGCACGCGAGCCTGACCCGGCTTGATCGGTCTGCTAGAGGCTTCGCCGATCACGGCGCGGCTCGTCCGGTACGGATCGATCCGTGCGGGCCGGAGGCCTGCATGGCACGAAACTCATGCCGTTTTGCATCATCGCACGCCGGTTGATTCCGTGTGCATGGTCACATTGTCCCATGCAGGCTGCGGGAACTAGCTTCAGCCCTGGGCCGGACTCAGCTCGGGAGGGAACCAGCCCGAGGACAGCGCCATGTTGCCGCCATCGACCGGCATGATCACTCCGGTGACATAGGAGGCGTCGTTCGAATTCAGGAAGGCCATCACCGTGGCCTGTTCGCGCGGGTCGGCGGCGCGCCCCAGCGGAGTCTTGCGCGCGCGCAACGCGAAGCGGTCGGGTTCCTCCTTCGTCACCGCCTCGAAGATGCCGGTCATGGTGAAGCCGGGACAGATGCAGTTGACGCGAATGTTGTAGCGCGCCCATTCCACCGCCAGCGATTTGGTGATCCCGACCACGCCGTGCTTTGCCGCGATGTAGCCGACGTCGTTGGGATGCGCGACCAGCCCGCTCAGCGAGGCGACATTGACGATCGCGCCCTTGCGGTTGGGGATCATGCTCTGTCGGGCCACCTCCCGGCAGAAGTAGTAGGTACCGCTCATGTTGACGTTGACCATCTCGTCCCAGACGTCATAGGCCTCGGCCGGACCGTAGGCGGCATATCCCGCGACGTTGAAGAGCGTGTCCACACCGCCCCAGTCGCGCACCACCTGCGCCGTCATCTCGGTCACGAAGGAGCGGTCGCCGATGCTGCCGGCCGCGGCAAGCACCCGCGCCCCCTTCGCGCGCAACTCGTCTTCCACCTCGGCAAGACCCTGTCCGTTCACGTCATTGATCGCGACGGCGGCGCCCCGCGAGGCCATCAGCTGCGCGGTCGCCCGCCCCATCCCCGAGGCGGCGCCGGTGATGATCGCGATCTGGTTTTCGAAACGCATGGGAAGCTCCGGTTCGGGTGTTGGCATCGCTTGGGAATCAAACGTCCGGGTGGGGGTGCGGTGAAAAATCCGCACGGGCGCGGCCATAGGGCGTGGGGCGCAACAGGAAGGCGTCGTGCGACGGCCCGGGCGGTTCGATGGCGGCGCCGTAGGCGGCCAGGGTCCCGACGTCGGGCCACGCGGTCACGCTGACCAGCCGCTGAACGGGCGCGCCGATCAGGGTTTCGAACACCCCGAGCACCTGCCCGCCCGCCGCCTGCATCGCATCCAGTTGCGCGCCAACCATCGCCTCGCCTTTCGCCCGGTCCTGGCCGGAAAGATCGTGCCGGCGCAGTTCGTAGACGCCTTCGACCAGGTCGCCGGCGGCCACGCCGTCGGCACTCCGGTAGCCCGCCCAGAGCGGCGAGGCGCGCATCAGGGCGATGTGCGCGCGTTCGACCCGCTGCTCGCCGGCATAGTTCGCCGTCATCTTCGCGATCCATTCCGGATCGGAATAGAACGCTCCCCAGGCCCGCATCCGGGCGTCGAGGTTGGTCCAGCGCAGAAGATAGCCGTAGATGGGAGCGAATGGCCCGCCCACCCCGGCGAAATGCATCAGCGGCACGTCGAAGCCATGCCGGCGGAAGAGCGGGGGCACGTCTTCGCCCATCTGCCGCGCGAGGCCAGCGAGGCGTGACTGTACCGTTTCATAGATGCGCAACTCGTAGAAAAGCTCGTCCCGCATCATGCGCCCTCCACCA
>CATMOC010000070.1 GCA_950071955.1 uncultured Mesorhizobium sp.
TTGCCTGTCCGCGGCGCTGCGGATGACGTGCTCCGCGATGCCACTCAACCAGAGGAAGAAGGAGCCTTCTTTGTGCCACGTGAACGTCCCGATGGAGCGAAAGGCGCGCAGGAGCGTGTCCTGAAGGATGTCCTCGAGCTCCACGTTGGCGCGCAGCCGGCCACCGAGACGGGCGCCGATCAGTTCTTCCAGGCCGAAGCCGCCGGCGACCTGCCGAAAGGCTTCGCGCCCAGCGTAACGCGGGCGCTGGTTCGCGGCGGGATGGACACGACCATGAGCGGCATGACCGGCGCGCTGCGCCTGCTCGCGCAGCATCCGGACCAGTGGCAGGTGGTGGAGGACAACCCCGCGCGCATCCGTTTCGTCTTCGACGAAGCGCTGCGATACGAGGCGCCGACCCACATCGTCTACCGCACCACGATCGACGATTGCGAACTGTCCGGCTACGCGTTGAAGGGCGATACGAAGATCGCCTATTTGCCCGGAGCGGCCAACCGCGACCCCCGCAAGTGGGACGATCCGGACAGGTTCGACGTCATGCGCGATACGGCGAACGTCCACATGTCGTTCGGCGCGGATCGCCACAACTGCATCGGCCAGAACGTCGCGCGGATGGAGGCCGAGGTGATGCTGCGGGAACTCTTCAAGCGCGTGAAGCGGCTTGAGCCAGCCGGCGATCCGCACTACCTGATTCACAACCAGCTCATCACCATCGACCGCCTGCCATTGCGTGCAATGCCGCGCTGATCCCGCCCGCCAGCGTTCGTCCTTACGTACGGATCGTGCCGGGCGACATTCGAGGAGGCATCGAATGCCGCAGCGTTTCGAAGGACGTTCCGTCATCGTCACAGGGGCGGGCGCCGGCATTGGCAAGGCCATCACGGAACGACTGCTCACTGAGGGCGCCGCCGTGCTCGCGGTCGACAAGGTGCCGGACGGCCTCCGCACCCTGCCCACGAGCGACAGGCTGGTCACCCACAATCAGGACGTAACGGAGGAAGATGCCCCGCGCATGATCGTCGATCTCTGCCTGCGGCACTTCGGAAAGATCCATGTCCTCGTGAACAATGCCGGCGTTGGGGCGGCGCCTCGCCTGCACGACACGAGCGACGCCGACTTCGACCGCTATATCGACATCAATCTGCGCAGCATGTTCCGCCTCTCCCGCGAGGCGTTGCCGCATCTCAAGCGCACCCGGGGTAACGTCCTCAACATCGCGTCGGTGATGGGAACCCACGGGATGGCGACACAGGCCCCCTACGCGGCGGCGAAGGGAGGCGTGGTGGCCTTCACGCGCCAGTTCGCAGCGGAGTACGGGCCGGAGGGAGTCAGAGCCAACGCGATCGCGCCGGGCATGATCCTGACGCCAGGCACGGCGGGACGGTTCGCGACGGGCGCCTATCAGGCGCGGCTGATCGGCGTGACGCCGCTCCAGCGATATGGGTCTGCTGAAGAACTTGCTTCGGCGGCAGTGTTCTTCTGCAGCGACGACGCGAGCTACGTGACGGGCCAGATCCTGGCCGTGGACGGCGGCGCGTCCTCGAGCATCTTCATCAGCGACCCGATCGCGGACCTGTGGGCCGAAAAATACGACGCCGAACATTCTTCCGCATAAAAGCCAACGCCTGCGCGGAGACCGCCCATGTCCCCAGCTGCGGGACCGACATGGCGATATCCGGGGATTACACCGACCTTCATCCACATTCAAAGAGGAAGCCATGCTGATCACACTCGGATTCTACAAGCGCAAGCCGGGCCTGAGCGTCGAGGAGTTCCGGCACATCTGGTCGGTCGAATACGGCACTCTCTACCGGACCCGCCCCGAGATCACGAAGTACCTCAGACGCTACGTCCAGCACCGCCTGTCGCCGCAGACGGACTGGCCATCGCAGTTCGTCGGCTTCGACGGATTTTCCGAAGCCTGGTTCGACAGTGCCGAGGACCGCAAGGCCATGCAGGCGCTGCCCTTCTACAAGGAGGTGCTGGCGCCGAAGATGGCCGAGTTCCTCGACCTCGAGAACTCGAAATTCGCCGCCTATGACGATCAGGTCTATCAGGTGGGCGGCGAGCCGCCGCTTCATTCCGACTGAGCGCGTGTGGCCGGTGCCGGCTTCCGCGCGGAAAGGTGCCGGCCGCCGGATAGTCGTGACTTCATGCAGACGGCGCGGCGGCAGCCCTGGACCAGGTGCCCGCGCCGCCGTGCAGTTGGACGTTCGCCTCAGCCGGCTGCGGGGTCGAGGATGATCGATCCGGAGAAGCTGCCGGCCTCGACGGCCTCGTGCGCGCTCGCAGCATCGGAGAGCGGGTAGCTCTTGTGGATGTTCACCCTGATCGCGTCGCCGCGGACCAGTTCGAACAGCCGCGAGGCGACGTTCCGGAAAGACGCAGTGTCCTGGATGTGACCGGTCACGCCCACCCGGCAGATGGACAGCGACCTGATCGCCAGCATCATCACGTCGATCGGCGGGACGCTGCCGGAGGCATTGCCGTAGTTCACGGCTTTGCCGAGCTGCTTCAGGCAGCGCAGCGAAGGAACGAACGTGTCCTTCCCGACCCCGTCGAAGACGGCGGACACGCCTCCGGGTGCGATCCGCCGCACCTCTTCCACGAAATCCGTCTCGCGGTAGAGGATCGTGTGATCGCAGCCGAGTTCCGACGCGATCGTCGCCTTCTCGCGCGACCCGACGGTGCCGATGACGGTCGCGCCGAGGTGCTTGGACCACTGGCACAGGATCGAACCGACACCCGCGGCCGCGGTGTGGATCAGGATCGTGTCGCCGGGAGCCGGCGTGAAGACGCTGTTGATGATCAGCGATGCGGTGCACCCCTTGAGCAGGACGGCCGCGGCCTGCTGGTCCGATACTCCGTCGGGTATCGCCACCAGCCGCGACGCGGGAACGTTGCGCCGCTGCGCATAGGCGCCGGTGTCCTCGTAGAACTGCCCCAGCATTCCCGCATAGGCGACGCGGTCGCCCGGCTTGAAGTCCGAGACGCCTTCGCCAAGGCTTTCGACCACGCCCGCAGCCTCGTTGCCCAGTCCCAGCGGGAAGGGCGGATTGTGATTGGGATAGAAGCCGCCGCGCCGAACGTTGATGTCGGAGAAATTCACGCCGATTGCGGTGTGGCGCACCGTGACATGTCCGGGCGCCGGATCCGAGATCGGCGCGTCCTCCCATTTCATCTCCTCGATGCCGCCATGCGCATGGATGCGGATCGCCTTGTTCATCCCGTTCGTTTCCTCTCGGATATCTCGTCCCGGATGCACGGCGGCCGGCGCCGCCGTCAGCTCGCCGCCTTGAAGGTCGCCACGGCATCCGAGACGGTGCCGAGCTGCCCGCTGGCCGAGCCTTGGCTGTTGCGGTGCAGTGTGAGGCCGCCATCCACTGGAAGTGCCACACCGGTGACGAAGGTCGCCTCTTCCGAGGCGAGGAAGAGCGCCGCATCGGCGATGTTGCGGGGATCGCCGACCTGAGGCAGAGCCTGCATGCCGGCGAAGCGCTGGAGATCGAGGCCCATGCGGTCGCCCATCTCGGCGTCGCCGCCCACATGACCGCTCCAGATCGAAGTCGGGAAAGCGCCCGGGACGATGATGTTGACCCGGATCCGGTCGGGTCCGAGCGCGAGCGCCGCATAGCGCCCGGCGGAGATCACGCCGGCCTTGGCCACCGTGTAGGCATAGGGCCCGGAACCGCCGAGCGATACGGCGGCCGCCGACGAGGTGAGAATGATCGAACCCTTGCCGCGCTTCCTCATCGGCTCGATCGAATGCTTGATCGTCAGCATCGTGCTGCGCAGGAGGAGGTTGAACGTGTCGTCCCACCCCTCGGTGGTGATGGAGGCGAGGTCGGAATTGTCTCCGACGGCTCCAGCGTTGTGATACATCACGTCGAGCCCGCCGAAGGTCTCGACCGCGGCGGAGACAGCCGCGACGATGTCGGCCTCATCACGGACATCGCAAGCGACGAAGCGCAGTCGGCCCGGATACTGCTTTTCCAGTTCCCTGCCCTTCCCGGCCTGGATGTCGGCGACGGGGGCGCTGGCGCCTTCCTCGATGAAGCGATGCGTCGATGCCAGACCCATCCCCGAAACGCCACCCGTGATGATGGCGACCTTGTCCTGCAGCCTGCCCGGCATCGAATGCTCTCCCCTGCGAAAACCCTTGAGATCAGCGGGCGCCGAACGCGCCCGCAACTGCATCTCACACTAAGCACGCTTGCGGCCGGTCGTGTCCCATCGGCTGGGGGCACCGCCCGGCGGATCCGAAGACCGCCCGCGTCACTGGCCCGGGTGACCCCACGGCACCGGATCACGGCCCATTGTAGATATCCCGAGGCAGGCGTCGCAGATGCTGTCGCGCGGGTTCGCCGCCATGAGAGGGAGGTCTGGATGCGTCATGGTTTCGTGGACAGCGGTGCTGGGCAACTGCATTACGTCGAGGCCGGCAAGGGGCCGCCGCTGCTGCTCATTCCTCACGCCGGACGGTCGTCGCGCATGTACCGCGATCTGATCGGGGAACTTTCCTCCGATTTCCGAGTCGTCTCGATCGATGTGCCCGGAACCGGCGCATCGGCGCCGCTTCCCGCCGGAGAGCACGGTATCGCCGAAATCGCCGACTGGCTGGTCGAGGGGCTCGACGCCCTCGGCCTCCAGTCCCTGGACATCTTCGGGCTGCACGGCGGCAACAAGCTCGGCGGTTCGATCGCCGGGCGCCATCCGTCGCGCGTCCACAAATTCGTCTACGCCGGTCAATCGCACAGCATCATCCCGGACAAGGCGCGGCGCGACGAAATCTTCCGCAAGACCCCATCGATCCGCTCGATCATCGAAAGGGCCGACCGGCCGCTCCCCTTCTGGGCGGGACAGTTCCGCGAGATGGCCGACATCTGGTGGGACGAGGCGACGCTCGCGGATCTCGACGATCCGGCGGCGCGCCGTGTGGCGGTGGAGCGGGTTCTCGACGGACTGCAGGCCTTCATGGACCGGCCGCAATTCTATCGCGCCGCCTTCGCCTACGACATGAAAGGAGACCTTGCCCTGATCAGGGCGCCGACGCTCATCCTCGAACTGACGACGCCAAAGGAGGATCGGGAAGTCGGGCGGCAGGGCGATGCGTTGCTCGGCATCATCCCGAACGCCACGCTCGAGACCCTGGAAAGCCCCGACGTCTACGCGGTCACGCTGGAGGACCGCGCGGCGGAGGTCGCCGGTATCCTTCGACGGTTCCTGCTCGGGGAGTGACACCGGAACGTGCACGCTCCGCACAAATCTAGCGACAATCGCCGAAGGGCGAAGGATTCTAGCTGACGGTGATCGTCGGGAGCACCGTGCTGGCGTAACGCGACACCATGTCGTCGTCGAGTTCGACGCCGAGCCCCGGCCCCTTGGGCGAATGCAGCGTGCCGTTCTCGATCACGAAGCCGGGGTCCTTCACGATGTCGTCGCTGATGGATTTCGTATCGGTGGTATCGTGCAGATAGAGGAACAGGCCGAGTTCGTCGTTGAAGCGCGGCGATTTCCTGCGCGAGACCGCGAAATGCGCGCCGACGGCCGCCGCGATCGTGTTGCCCTGGTTGCAGATCTGGTAGTCGGAATGGGAGACGTCCATCAGGTCCGCCCACTTCACCGCGCGGTGCATGCCTCCAACCCGGCAGATCAGACAATGGGCGCCGTCATAGGCGCCGGCCACGATACTGGAATAGGCTTCCGCGACCGACATCGCGCCATGGTCGGCGAAAATCGGCACATCGCATTTGGCGCGCAGCTGGACATGTCCCTTTACGTCGTAGGCCGTCAGCGGCTGCTCGACGAAATTGAGGTCGTACTCGTCCAGCATTCTGATCGTCTTGAGCGCCCCCGTGAGATTGTAGGCCATGCCCATGTCGACGCCGATGGGCACGTCCGGTCCGAGCACGTCGCGCGCTGCGCTGAAGCGGGCGATCGCATTCTTCGGATCGGCGTTGACGTGCAGCTTGATCGATTTGAAGCCGGCGTCGATGTAGCGCCTGGCCTCCTCGGCAGCCTCTTCCGGTGTCGGCAGGAAACTCTGGATATGCTCGAGCGGAATCCGTTCGCGCTGCATGCCCCCGAGGAACTCGTACACCGGCACGCCGAGGATCTTGCCCTTGAGATCGTAGAGCGCGCAGTCAAAGGTGCCCAGCACGTACCAGTTCTCACTGTACCAGCCGCTGATGCTCTGCTCCAGCCGGTTCAGGAGATGGTGCGTCCGGCGGGGGTCCTCGCCGATCAGTATCTTCGCCATGTCCTTCATGAGAACCATCGCGCCCTCGCGGGACACTCCCGACTTGAGAAGGGGCGAATCCGGATAGCTGTAGGAGCTTCCAAGACCGACGTGTCCCTCGTCGGTGTGGATCTTCATCAGGATGAAGTTGTTGGTCGCGGGCGTGGGGCCGGTGGCGAAGATCAGCCGGCCCTTGTGAGGCTGATCCAACGCGATGATCTCGACGCTCGTGATCTTCATTCGAAAGCTCCTCCTGCCCTGAACCGGATAGACCACGGGGCCAATGCAGCACGCCCCTTGCCTTGGGGACATGCCGAACCTCCCAAAGGAGCATTCTTCGGTCGAAGAAATCGGCGGAGGAGAATCATGAAGGAACTGGCAGGCAAGGTGGCCGTCGTGACGGGCGCGGGCAGTGGTATCGGCCGCTCGATCGCCCACGCGCTGGCAAAGGCGAAGGTGAATGTCGTCGTCGCGGACATCCGCTCCGATGCGGCACGGGAGGTCTGCGCCGAAGTCGAGGCGCTCGGTGCAGAGGCAATCGCGGTCGAGGTGAACGTGGCGGATCACGGCTCCGTCCAAGCCATGGCGGATAGCGCCTATTCCCGCTTCCGACACGTCGACATTCTGGTGAACAATGCGGGGGTGAGTTGGCGGCCGTTGCGCCCGGTCTCCGATGCGACGCTGTCGGACTGGAAGTTCATGATCGACGTCAATCTTTGGGGGGTCATCAACGGGCTCGATGTCTTCCTGCCGCGCATGTCGAAGCAGCAGGGCGAGAAACACGTCGTGAACACCTCGTCCCTGGCCGGTCTATGGCCGGTCAAGGGACATACTCCGTACAGCGCAACGAAGGCCGCTGTTACGGCGATCTCGGAAGGACTGGCCTCGGATCTCGCCGAGGAAGGTTTCGGCGTGACGATCCTGCACCCCGCCATGGTCCGCACCAACGTCGTCGCCAACAGCGAGGCGATGAGAAGCGACGTGGACAAGGGCGAGGGCAGGACGTTCCGGTCGATGGTGGACGAACGCATGGAAAAGCTGGCGGCCGCCTACATCGACGCGGAGGCGGTGGGCGAGATGGTCCGCGACGCCATCGAACGCAACCAGCTCTACCTCCACACCCACCCGATCGAGGCGCAAGACATCAGAAGCCGGACAGAACTCATCTATGGTGCGGATACCTATGGGCGGGCCTGATTCATTTCTCTCGGCCAGGCGGAAGGAACCTTGTCGGCCAGCCATTTCGTCAGGATCGCATTGACGCGATCCGGTTTCTCCTGGGCCATCCAGTGGCCGGATTCGACGGTCTCGAAGGTCAGGTCCTCGCAGCTTTCCCGCATCGGATCGGCAAGGCGCGATTCCACCGATTCGCAGGTAATGTCGTAGCGGCCCGCGATGAACAGCACCGGCATGGTGAGCCGTCCGCCATCCGCGCTTTCGTCGGAGTAGGCAAGATTGTCGGCGTCGTTCATGTAGTAGGAATTGGGACCGTAGAAGCCGTTTCGGCCGAGACTCTCGGCATAGGCGCACAGATCCTGTTCCGAGACGACTGCCGGATCGCGATCCACGTCAGGGGCGATGTCGCCCCCGCCGAACCAGCCATTGTTGGCAAAGATCTGCACATGCGGGCTCGGCTTGCCGAGCGCGTCTGGCTTGCCTCGCCGGAACAGCGCCTTGATCGTGCGGCGCGGATCGGCATCATGGACGGCAGTCGCCCGCTGAAACCGCTCGTGATAGAAACGCATGTAGGCCCACTGGCCGGACGGAGCGTCGGCTTCCGGATAGATTTCCCGATCGACGAGGCTGACCAGATGGTCGGTCCCGCGCTCGATCGTCCGGTAGGGAACGCACAGGCTCGCCACGGCGAAGCAGCGCTCCGGATGGTGGCTTGCGATGCTCCATGCGGTGGCGCTGCCCCAGTCGTGCCCCACCCACACCGCCTTCTCCCCGTCAAGGGCGTCGAGCAGCGCGATCATGTCTGCGGCCACATGGCGCTGCGCATAGGCGTCGTGGCGGTCGTATACCGTCGAGCGGCCGTAGCCCCTCATGTCCGGCGCAATCGCGCGGAAGCCGAGGCCGCCGAAGCGCGGAAGCACGTGGCGCCAGCTCAGCGCGAGTTCCGGCCAGCCGTGGATGAAGATGATGAGAGGTCCGTCGCGAGGTCCCGCCGCGAGATAAAAGGTGACGTGATCGCCGGACCGGATCGAATGTTCGGTGACGGTGGAGTTCCTCATCTCGGGCATTGCGGCGTCATCTCCATGTCTGCCGCATCCCTGTATCGGACGCGGTCTGAACGAGGTCGAGCAGTTCTTGATGCCGGACGGCATAGTCGAAATCGACAACCACCGGCTCGTCATTCCGGATTGCACTGGCAAGGCGCAGATAGTTGTGGGCGAGATAGCGCGGAGGTCCGTCCGCGAAACCGGCCGGCTGCAGCGCGTAGCGTTCGGGCAAGGGTATCTCGTGAAACTCGACGTCTCCCCTGCGAGCACCCGCCAGGCGAAGCGGCGTCCGGTGGACGTTGGCCGAACCGGGCGACGTCAGCACGAGGTCGCCGTCGGTGCCGTTGATCTCGAGCCGCACGCCCGCCGCCGCCGGGCTCACCCCGCCACGGATGTGAACGAAAGCGTCGGCACTGTTCGCCAGCCTGCCGGCGATCATCACGAGATCCGGCGACGACTTGTCGATGACGCGGCCCGAAACGACGATGCTCGCGGTGTCGTACTGGCGCGAGACGACGACGGTGAGTTCGTCAAACTCGCCGACGGCGAAGCAGAAAGCTTCGAGTGCCTGGCCGGTCGCGATGCGCAGGATGTCGGCGCCGTTGCGGATGTCTGCGGTATAGGCGTTCCCGGCAGTTTCCAGATGCCCGAAATTCTCCTGCGTCACCTTTAGGGACGCAGAGATCATTCGGCCGACGAAACCTTCGGCGACGAGGTCGCGCGCATGAGCGATCGTCTCGTTGCTGCGCCCCTGCAGGCCGATCATCGTCACGACCCCTGCACGCCTTGCCTGCGCCAGCGTCTCGCGGGCTTCGGCGGTGGTGCTGCCAAGCGGCCATTCGCAATAGACGTGCTTCCCCGCGTCCAGGGCAGATCTCACCATCCGCCCGTGGAGCGGCGTCCTGACGGACACGGCGACGACGTCGACCTGCGGATGCGCGGCCATCTCGTCGGGGTCGCAGAATGCCAGCGGGACACCGAAATGTCTTGCCGCCGCTTCGGCGGTGTCGGGGCGCGAAGTGCAGATCGCGGTCAGGTCGAACTGCGGAAGGTGGCGGATCGCTGGGATATGCGCCCGCGTTCCCCAGCTCAGCGACGGATCGACGCTGGCGCCGATGAGGCCTACGCGCAGGGGCTTGGTCATTTCAGGGTCACTCCTGGCTGCGGAAGGCGATGGGACGCTTGGGAGAGGAAAACGTCCCCGCAATGATCTTCAAGCAGGCAGCGACGTGGACTGCCACGAAATCATTCGCCATTCGCGGCCGCCCGCATTCGTCCAGACTTCGATGAAGGCGACGTGGAGAGCCTTGGGGCTGCCCCGCACGACCACCGCGATACGGACCGAACCCGTCCTGAGGACGGTGCTCCCGTCTACCCCGACAAAGCGGACATTCGAGGGGCTGAAGGCCTCGTACACGACGGTCTTCTCGGCGACGCTGGCGATATGGCTTTGCTTGCCGTCGATGTTGCCCGACGAATGGATGTAGATGAGGTCGTCGTGAAGCAGGGCATCGAGCCCGGCGGCATCGGCCTCCAGCATGGCCTGGAGGCGTCGCTCCGCCCGTGCGGCAAGTTCCGAGAATTGCCTGTCCCCCATCCGCGCAGCCCCATTGTTCTCGGCTCGGAACCCCCACGGCTCGCGCGGGCAGCCTAGACGATAGCCCCGCCCGGGCTCTCTACTCCGCCGCCTCGGAAACGCGAGGCGCGGGCCCCTCCATGACGCGCGCCAGAAGCTCGCGCGCCCGCGGATTCTCCTGCATCAGCTCGTTGGTCCGGCGGACGACCACCCATCCGCTCTCGCGCCGCTCCAGTTCCCAACGCGAGGCGATGAGGCGGATGACCGGGAAGTTTCCATCGATCTGTTTGAAGAGCGTGCCGTGGTGCGTGGCGGACGCACGGTCGCCATCGATGACGACATGGGGCATCGAGGAGACGTGGCCGGAACCGGTCCGCATCAGATCCTGATGGAACTCACCGTAGAAGGCCTTGTGCAGACCGTCATGGCCTTCGTAGTTGCCGAGGCCGCCGATCTCATAGACACAGTCCTCCGCCCATATCTGCTTGATCAGTTCCCAATGGGTCGCGTCGGCTGCCGGACCGTAGGCGCAGATCAGTTGCATGATCTCGATGTAGTCTTCGATTCGGTCGAGGCGTTCCTCGACGGACTTGGTCGATCTGGGGCGTGGCATCGGTTCCTCCTGCCTTGTTGCGTAGGTGCGCGAATGGCGTGGCGCCTCGGCTCAATCCTTGCTCGGCTGATCGAAACCCGGACGCGGTACCGTGGCGAGAAGCGCAGCCGCCCCCGGCACCCGTGACGACCGCCACGCGTCCCGAAATGCCAAGCCAATCCGCTGCCAATTTCTATCCCTCTGCATGCGAACGAACACGCCTCACCCAACCGCCACGGACTCGCCCCGCGGCAGATGGAAAAAGCGAGGCTAATTCGACTGTATCCGGCAGGCGCGCCGGGGCGCGGAGAGGCCAACCGGCTTACCCGATCGCCCGCGGAAAGCCGACAGCCGATGTACAGCCCGGTGCCGCTGCGGCGATCAGGCGGGCACGAAGCGATGGACGCGTGTCTTTGCCTTCTTGGCGAGTTCGGTCATTGCCTCGGTGAGGTCCCGGCCTTCCTGCTTGGCCTTTTCCTTGGCCGAGACCCACAGTTCGAAGTCTTCCTTCGCGTTCTCGGTGTGGTTGTTCCAGTCCTTGTCGAGCGGCGTCGTGATCTCCAGGCGGACGCCGTTGGGGTCGTGGAAGTAGATGGAATAGATGAGCCCGTGATCGGTCGGACCGACGATATCGATATCGTTTTCGGTTAGCCATTCGTACCACTT
>CATMOC010000071.1 GCA_950071955.1 uncultured Mesorhizobium sp.
TTTTCCCCCCGCGTCCTTGATGGCATCCGCCGCTTCACTCGAGATTTCGGGCTTGAGGTCGAGGACGCCCACCGCGGCGCCTTCACGCGCGAATGTTTCGGAGATGGCGCGACCGATCCCGCGTCCTCCTCCCGTGACCAGTGCCACAAGACCTTCAAGCCGCCCCGACATGCGCGTCCTTTCCGGCATTCCTGCTCCACCCGGACGGCTCTGAAGCCACCGCCCACAATTTGCCTCGGCCTCGCTCGAAGCCGCGGGACCATCGCCGCGATCATCGCGCGCGGCGCGATTCATCGCTTTCCCTTCCGCACCTCGTGCGAAAGATCCAAACCCGCGTCCTGACCGCCGTCCGACATCGATCGAAAGTCCCGGGAAGACCCGGCCGGCATGGCTCGGTTTTCCCCCCAGAGCGGGCTTGCCCGCAGGCGCCCGTCTTCCGTTCCTCCCAGGACCGGAAGGTATCCGGCCTTGACGAAAGGCAGCTTGTCATGCGCAGTGCGGTGAGGCCAGAAGCAATTCCTACGTAGCGAGCAGTTTCACATTCTTGAAAATGACGATCGCTGGGAGGAGCGTTCGATGCAGAATTCTCAGGTCAAGTCCGCGACGCGGGCCATCGAGATACTCGAGTACTTCAAACTGTTCAGGCAGCCGCGCGCGATGTCGGAGATAGCGATTGCTCTCGGATATCCGCAATCGAGCACGACCGTGCTCCTCAAGACTCTCGTCACGCTGGGCTACCTCAACTTCGACCGCAAGGAGAGGCTCTATTTTCCGACCCCAAAGGTGACTGCGCTGGGAGACTGGGTGCCGCGTGCGCTGTTCGGTACGGGGCGGGTGCTGGAAGCCTTGCGGGACGTGCACGCCGCGACGGGCGAAACCGCATCCATCAACACACGCAATGACGTCTATCTGCAATACGTCAAGATCATCCAGTCGGTGCATGCGCTGCGCTTCCACGTGGACGAAGGCACGCTGCGCCCGCTCACGCAGTCGGCGGTCGGCTGGCTTCTGCTCTCGACCCTCTCGGACGACAAGATCGACAACACGGTGCGCCGCGCCAATATTGCGACGCCCCGGGCAGCCGACCGCGTCAAGATTTCCGACATGATGGAGCGGGTGCGCGAGATCCGGCAGCAGGGCTACGCCTGGACCGAGAACATCCCGTTCCTCGGCGGCGGCACGGTCTGCGTGCTCCTGCCGATCACGATCCAGAACCAGCCCGCCACGATCGGCGTCGGTGGCGCCGCCGAACGGGTCAGGCAGAACCGCGAACGCTACCTCGCGATCCTCCAACGCGCGGCCAAGTCGGTCGCGCCGAGCGACCCGTTCGACCAGCCCATCGACATCGAATTCTGAAGGAAAAAAGCCCCGGGGTTGCACGCGAGAATGGGGGAATCCCGTGGAGGCTCAGAGCGCCTGGACGGAATTTTCCGGCTTTGTGACCGCGGCTTCGGCCCTTCGGCCGCGCAGGTATCGCGTCAGCGCGTCGAATTCGCCGACGAAACCGCGCCGGAAGAAGACGATCACCACGAGCAGGATAACGCCCTGGCTGATCAGTGCCCATTCGCCGAAACCCGCGAGATAGTCGTTGAGCATGATAATGATGCCGGCCCCGAAGATCGGGCCTGTCAACGTGCCGAGGCCGCCGAGCAGCGTCATCAGGATGACCTCGGCCGAGATCGGCCAGGATGCGTCGGTGAGCGTGGCGAACTGATAGACCGTTGCCTTCATGCCACCGGCGATGCCGGCCATCGTGGCCGAAAGCACGAAGGCGAGCAGCTTGACGCGCTCGGGGTTGAAACCGAGCGACTCGACGCGCGGCTGGTTGTCGCGGACGGCCTTCAGGACTTCGCCATACGGCGAATGGACGATGCGGTAGTAGACGAAGACGCAGACCAGCGTCACTGCCAGCACCACATAGTAGAAGACCGCATTGTCGGAGACGTCGAACAAGCCGAAGAGCGCATTGCGCGGAATCGCCTGCATTCCATCCTCGCCACCCGTGAAGGACGACTGGAGGAAGATGAAGTAGACGAACTGCGAGAAGGCGAGCGTGATCATCGCGAACTGGATGCCCTGCCGGCGAATTGACAGCACTCCGATCAGGAGGCCGAGCAGGCCGCTGAAGATGCCGCCGCACAGGATCGCCAGTTCGAGCGACATTGGCGTCGTCTTGAGAAGGTGACCGGTGATGTAGGCGGCGCCGCCGAAGAACATCGCATGCCCGAAGCACAGCAGGCCCGAATAGCCGAGCAGCAGGTTGAACGAGCAGGCGAAGACGACGAAGCACATGATCGTCATCAGCGTGACGGAGTAGAAATAGAAGGGCGCCACGAGGAGAATCGCGACCGCGACCACGGCGGCGAGGAGCGGAAGTCTCATCAGTTCGCCTCCCGCCCGCTGAAGATGCCTTGCGGGCGCAGATAGAGCGCAACCGTCATGAAGAGGAAGATAACCACGCTCGCGGCCTCCGGATAGAACACCTTGGTCAGGCCTTCCACGATGCCGAGCATGTAGCCCGTGGCGACGGCTCCGATGATGGAGCCCATGCCGCCAATGACGACGACCGCGAAGACGACGATCATCAGGCTCGAACCCATCGAGGGCGAGACCTGGTAGATCGGTGCCGCCAGGACGCCGCAGAGACCGGCGAGCCCCACGCCGAACCCGTAGGTCAGCGTCATCAGCTTGGGCACGTTGATGCCGAAGGTCTGCACGATCTGCGGGTTCTCGTTGGCCGCGCGCAGGTAGGCGCCGAGCTTGGTATGGTCGATCAGCAGCCACGTGCCCACGCAGGTGACGACCGAGAAGGCCACCACCCAGAGCCGGTAGTAGGGCATGAACATGAAGCCCAGATTGACGCCGCCGGGTATCGGGTTGTCGTAGGGCAGCCCGGTCGAACCGTACTTGATGCGCACCAGCCCCTCCACGATAAGGGCGACGGCATAGGTAGCGAGCAGGCTGTAGAGATGGTCCAGTCCAGCGAGAGGCCGCAACAGCACGCGCTCGAGAAAGATGCCGAACAGCGCGACGGCCAAGGGCGCAAGGACAAGCGATGGCCAATAGCCGATGCCCAGATAGTTCAACAGCAGCCAGGCGCAGAAGGCTCCCAGCATGTACTGCGCGCCGTGGGTGAAGTTGATGACGTGCATCATGCCGAAGATGATGACGAGCCCCATGGACAGCATGGCGTAGAAGGAGCCGTTGATCAGGCCGATCAGGATCTGTCCGAGCAGCAGTTGCGTGCTGATGCCATCGAACATTGCTCACACTCCCAGATAGGATTTGACGCGGTTCATGTCCGCCGCCAGTTCGGCGTTGGTCATGCGGTCGACCACCTTGCCGTTCTCGACGACGACATGCCGGTCGGCGACGAGGCGGGCAAAGCGCAGGTTCTGTTCGACCAGAATGATGGTGAACCCCTTGGCCTTGAGCCTCTTGATGATACCGCCGATCTCCTTGACGACCACCGGCGCCAGGCCTTCGCTGGGCTCGTCGAGGAGAAGCAGCCGTGCACCGGTTCGCAGGATGCGCGCGATCGCCAGCATCTGTTGCTCGCCGCCCGAAAGCTTGGTGCCTTGGCTGGCCGACCGCGCCTTGAGATTGGGAAAGGTTTCGAAGATCTCCGCCTCGGTCATCCCGCCCGGCTTCAGCACGGGCGGCAGGAACAGGTTTTCCTTCACCGAGAGCGAGGAGAAGATGGCGCGTTCTTCGGGGCAGTAGCCTATCCCGAGGCGCGCGATCTCGAACGGGCGCATTCCGACGAGGTCGCGTCCTTCGAAGCGGATCGCGCCGGTTCTCTTCTGCAGGAGCCCGACGATCGAGCGCAGCGTGGTCGTCTTGCCGGCACCATTGCGGCCGATCAGCGTCAGAAGCTCGCCCGGCCGCACGTCGAACGCCATGCCATGCAGCACACGCGACTCGGCGTACCACGCGCTCAGGTCGTTCACCTCGAGAAGGGTCTCGCCATCCCTCGTCTCACCCGTCGCAAGCGATTGCGCGCCGCTATTCATCGATGCCTCCCATGTAGGCCTCGACGACCCGCTGATCGTTGGAGACCTCCTGATAGGAGCCCTCCGCCAGCACCTCACCGTGCTGCAGCACTGTGATGCGGTCGCACAGCGTCGAGACGACGGAAAGATTGTGCTCGACGAGCAGCACGGTGCGGCCGACGGCCACCCGCTTGATGAGTTCGGTGATCGGCTCGATGTCCTCGTGCCCCATGCCCGCCGTCGGCTCGTCGAGCAGCATGACGCGCGGCTCGAGCGCGAGCGTCGTGGCGATCTCCAGCGCCCGTTTCTTGCCGTAGGACAAGGCAGCGGCGGGGCTGTCGCGGTTGTCCTGGATGCCGACCTGCTCGAGCAATTCCTCGGCGCGCTGGTTGAGCGGCGCGACGGCCCGCAGCGATCGCCAGAACTGGTAGCCGGTCCCGAAGGAGGACTGCAGCGCTACGCGCACGTTCTCGAGCACCGTCAGATGCGGGAAGATCGCCGAGATCTGAAAGGAACGGACCAGGCCGCGCCGCGCGACGTCGGACGTGCGCATGCGCGAAATGTCCTCTCCGTCGAGCAGGATGCGTCCCCGCGTCGGCGTCAGCGTCTTCGTCAGAAGGTTGAAGCAGGTCGTCTTGCCGGCACCGTTCGGTCCGATCAGCGCATGGATGGATCCTCGCCGAACCGACAGATTCACGTCCTTCACTGCGGCAAAGCCGCCGAAGACCTTCGTCAGACCTTCGCCCACCAGCGCCTTGTCCGTGATGTCAGCGGCGGAATTCGCGCCGGGTGGCGCGACTGCTGCAATGGTCGCCATCGTCTCCTCCCTCGCGCGCGCCAGTGGCGGCGCTCCTCAACCCGGCAGTTTCAGGACCGCCTTCGCAAGGATGTTCCTCTGTATCTCGTTCGATCCGCCGAAGATTGCAGGCGCGCGGGAATCCAGGAAAAGGTTCATCGCGTCGACCTTGCCGTTGCCGGCGTCTATGTCGTCGAAGTAGCGTGCATCCTCGTCCGCGAGGGTCAGCGTTTCCTCGGTGATGCGCTGGTAGAGTTCGGTCGTGAATATCTTCAGCATGGAGACGTCGGCACCGAGTTCGCCGCCCTCGCGCAGCACCTTCGCAAAGCGGTCGAAAGCCGAGCCGAGATCGTAGAGATCGAGCCTGTGCCGCGCATAGCGCGAGCGGAAGGCGGGATCCGAAAATGCTCCCTTGGCCTGGGCGAGTTTTTCCAGGCGCTCGATGGCGATCTCGGGACGGGTGGTCGCGCCGAGAAAGATCCTCTCGTGCCCGAGGACCGACTTCGCGACGTTCCAGCCCTGGTCGATCTCGCCGACGACGTTGCCGACCGGCACCCGCACGTCGTCGAAGAAGACTTCGCAGAAATCGGTCTCGCCGCGCAGGTTGGCGATCGGGCGCACCGTCACGCCGGGCGTCGTCATGTCGATCAGAAGGACCGTGATGCCCTTCTGCCGAACCTTCTCGTCACGGCTCGTACGCACGAGCGCGAAGATCCAGTTGGCGCAGTGGGCGAGCGTGGTCCAGATTTTCTGGCCGTTGACGACGAACTCGTCGCCGTCGCGCACCGCGGAAGTCCGCAGGCTGGCGAGGTCGGAACCCGAACCGGGCTCGGAATAGCCCTGGCACCACACGTGCTCCCCCGATAGGACGCGCGGCATGTAGTATGCCTTCTGTTCCTCAGTGCCGTGTTCAAGGAGAAGCGGCCCGACCAGACCAATTCCATGATCGGGAATGCGAGGGCAGCCGAGCCGCCCCCATTCCTCGACATAGATCATGTGCTTGGCAGGGGAGAGGCCCATGCCACCATGTTCCACCGGCCAGACCGGCGCCAGCCAGCCTTCCTCCGCCAGCGCGTGATACCACACCGCCACCTCGTCGAAGAGCGGCCGCTGCTTGCGCATGAAGCGCAGCTCGGCGGGGAGCCGCCCCTCGACCAGATCGCGGAAGGCGTCGCGAAAGGCCGCGTCCGACAGCGCGTTCCAGTCCTGGGCCGCGGCCATCACAGCGTGTCCTTGAAGACGGCCGGGCGCTTCTCGACGAAAGCCCGCATGGCTTCCTTGGAATCCTCGTGGCGCGTCATCTCGACCGTCAGATTCTGCTCGAAGCGGTAGCCGTCGCGCAGCGGCATGTGCTCCACGGTGTTGATGGCGCGCTTGGCGAGGCTGAGCGCCTTCGGGCTCTTCGCGGCGATGATGCGGGCCATGGCCATGGCTTCGTCCATGAGCTTTTCGAGCGGTACGCAGGCCTCGATGATGCCGCGTCGGTAGAGTTCCTCGGCGGGCGCGCGGTAGCCGGTCAGGATCATGCGCCGGGCGAGCGACTTCGGAAACATCGTCATCGTGTGGCGCGCGCCGCCCATCAGACCGATGTCGATCTCGGGCAGCCCGAACACCGCGTTGTCGGAAGCCAGGACGATATCGGCCGCATAGACGGGACCCAGGCCGGCGCCGAGCGCCGGACCGTTGACGGCAGCGATGACGGGCTTGCCGCACTCCATAATGCAGTTCGAAACTTCGCGCGTGCGGCGCAGATGGCGATATGTCTCGCCCTTGATATCGCCCACCGCCTGCCGGTTCTTGATGTCGGCGCCGGCCGAGAAGATCTTCCCGCGGCCGGTGATGACGATGCAGCGCACCTCGGGCGTATCGTTGAGTTCGTCGAACACCTCGATCAGTTCGTCGGAAAAATCGCGCGAGTAGGCGTTGACCGGCGGATTGTCGAGCTGGACGACCGCGATGCGCTCCTCGACCGTTACCTTGATGAGCTTATTCTGCACGATTTCCTCCCCGCCTCAGGCGGCGCGTTCCAGATTGACGAATTGGAGCCGAAGGTCCTCCGGCTGACCGAGGGTGGCGTTGAGGCCCGTGGCACGCTTCAGGTAGAGCCCGATGTCGCTTTCGTCGGTGAATCCCATGGCGCCATGGAGATGCACGGCGCGGCGGCAGACCGAGACGGCGGCGTCGCCGGCGCGTGCCTTGGCGGCGAGCACGGCCATCCGCCCCGCGCGATCATCGCCGAGCGCGAGCGTCTCGACCGCATTGACCACGGCCGCGCAGGCGAATTCGGCGTCGGTCCACATGTCGACCAGGCGATGCTGAATGACCTGGAAGCTCGCGATCGGCTTCCCGAACTGCACGCGCCCCTTGGTGTAGTCGATGGTGATCTCCACGGCGCGCGAGGCGATACCGGCGAGTTCCGCGGCCAGCGCGACTCGCGCGGCGGCGATTGGCTCCTCCAACAGTTCGTCGAGCGACGGAGCCGAGGTGATCAGTGCCTCGACTGGCACCGCACACCGTTCGAGGCGCACCGTGCCTATGACCGCCCCGTCGACCCCGGCGGCCGTTTCCACCGACATGCCCGGGCCGCCGGCGCGCACCGCGAACAGTCCCACGCCATCCGCCATGTCGGCGGTCACCAGGAAGTCCGAAGCCGAAAGTGCCAGATCGACGTGGC
This sequence comes from uncultured Mesorhizobium sp., assembly GCA_950071955.1. Lineage (GTDB taxonomy): Bacteria > Pseudomonadota > Alphaproteobacteria > Rhizobiales > Rhizobiaceae > Aquibium > Aquibium pacificus. Next base: position 7,463 of record CATMOC010000071.1, read on the forward strand.
GCTTCGTGCCGGTGAGCGAAAATCCGCCGCCGGGCGTCGTTTGCGCCGTCATGGCGCGGCCCAGCGCATCGATCCAGGCGGGCGCGAGCGCGAGACTGCCGTCGACCAGACCCGCTGCGAGACGGTCCCGCTCCCGGGACTGGGCGGCCTCGGCAAGCAGGCGCGACGACAGGACGGCCGAGATCGCCACCGGCTCGCTGATCAGCGCACGCCCGAGCGCCTCGCTGACGACCACCTGCTCGGCGAGCGTGAGACCCGCGCCGCCCAGTTCCTCCGGTAGAAGGATCGCGGTCCAGCCGGCTTCCGCCATGGCCTGCCAGAGCGCCGCGTCGCGGTCTCCACCAGCGGCTCGCTTGGCACGCACGGAAGCGGGGCCGGGAAAGCGCGAGGCGAGCGTTGCCACGCTGTCGCGCAGCATGGCGAGCGTTCCCTCGGGATCGTCGAGTTGAGCCTGGGGCATTCTTCCTCCCTTGCGCGGCTATCGCCGTCTTGAAGAAACGGTAGGCGATGGGACCGCCTCGTACAACGCAAACACCGCGCTGCGGATCGGTTTCATGGATGTGAAGATCTAGCCGGGCAGCGCGTGGCTTCCATATCGTTCGCGGAGCTTCGTCTTCTGCAGCTTTCCCGTTGCCGTGTGCGGCAGTTCCTCGGCAAACACGATGTCGTCGGGCAGCCACCATTTCGCCACCCGCGCCGACAGGAACGCCATCAGCTCGTCGCGCCCAGGCGTCTTTCCCGATTTCGGCACGACGATCATCAGCGGCCGCTCCTGCCATTTCGGGTGATGCACGCCGATCACCGCCGCCTCCGCGACGTCCGGATGCGCGACGGCCGCGTTTTCGAGATCGATGGAAGAGATCCACTCGCCGCCGGACTTGATGACGTCCTTGGCCCGGTCTGTCAGTTGCACGTAGCCGTCGGCGTCGATCTTGGCGACGTCGCCGGTCGCGAACCAGCCTTCCGCATCGAGCACATCGCCGCCTTCGCCCTTGAAATAGCCCGAAGCCACCCAGGGTCCGCGCACGAGCAGATCGCCGGCCTGCGACCCGTCGTGGGGGAGCGGTTCGCCGTTCTCGCCGCGGATTCTGAGTTCCACCCCGCAGATCGCGCGTCCCTGCCTGACCTGGACGTTGACCTGCTCCTCTTCGGAAAGGCCGCGATGCTTCGGCAGAAGGTTGCCGATCGTCGCCAGGGGGCTCGTCTCGCTCATGCCCCAGGCATGGATGACGAAGACGCCGAAATCGCGCCGGAACCGCTCGATGATGGCGCGGGGTGCGGCCGATCCGCCGATGACGACGCGCTCCAGCTTCAGACGGGAAAGATCCAGGCCGGGCGTCTCGTCGATATGCTTGAAAAAGCCGAGCCAGACGGTGGGCACACCGAGCGAGAAGTTGCAGGTTTCCGCGACGGCGAGTTCGAAAAGGCTCCGGCCGTCGAGGTGCGGACCCGGCAGCACCAGCTTGGCGCCGCACATGGCGGACGCGTAGGGAACGCCCCAGGCATTGACGTGGAAGAGCGGCACGACCAGCAGAACGCTGTCGGCGGCCGAAAGCCTGAGGCCGTCCGCCGCGCATGCCGTGAACGAATGGAGCACCGTCGAGCGGTGCGAATACAGAACGCCTTTCGGATTGCCCGTCGTGCCGGACGTGTAGCAGAGCGAGGACGCGGAGCGCTCGTCGAACTGGGGCCAGACCAGTTCGTCGGTTTCGCCTTCGATGAGGGCCTCGTAGGCGATCGTTCCGTCCGGTGTGTCCGGAAGGTGCGCCTCATCGGTCATCGCCACGGTCCGCTCGACCTTGCCGAGCCTCGGCCGGAGATCCGTCACGAGCGCGGCGAAGGTCACGTCGAAGAATAGCACGCGGCTTTCCGCGTGGTTCAGGATGTAGTCGATCTGCTCGGGAAAGAGCCTCGGATTGACCGTGTGCAATACGGCGCCGATGCCGGAGACGGCGAAATAGAGTTCGAGATGCCGGTGCGTGTTCCAGGCGAGCGTGGCGACGCGGTCGCCCGGGCGGATACCCATGCGCAGCAGAGCGTTCGCGAGCTTCGCGGCGCGGGAACGGACCTCGGCCCAGTTCGTGCGCACGATCGGCCCCTCGCAGGTGCGGCTTACGATCTCGACGTCGGGATGATAGCGGGCCGCATGCTCGATCAGCCCCGATACCAGGAGCTGCCTGTCCTGCATGAGCCCGAGCATGGCCGCGCCTCCGGGCGTCGATCCGCGCGCCTCCATCATGCCGCCGCGCTCTCGCGGGCCTTCTCGAACGACAGCCCCTCATAGCCGTCGGCCGCGGCGGCGCAGAGATCCCGGTACTTGTTGAAGCCGCCGACGAACATCGTCAGTCCCTGCGGCTTGCCCTTCACGTTCGAGCCGACCCACCAGGTCTTGGCCTTGCGGATAAGCGAGCGTTCGGCGAGCCGGGCGACAAGTTCCATCCACGCCGCCTCGGCCTTCTCAGTCGCCTCCGCCGTCTCGATGCCGTTCTCCTCCATGTACTCGATCGCGCCGGCGATCCAGTCTACGTCGTGCTCGGCGATAGTGATCAGGTTGGCGAGAGCGGCGGGGCCGTTCGGGCCGCTCGGCGCGAAGAGGTTTGGGAAGCCCGCCACCATGAAGCCGAGATAGGAAACCGGTCCGTTTTTCCATTTCTCCTTCAGGGAAAGTCCGTCACGGCCGACCACGTCGAAGGCGAGCAGCGCTCCCGTCAGCGCATCGTAGCCCGTCGCGAAGATGAGGATGTCCAGCTCGGTTTCGCCGGCTTCGGTGCGGACGCCCTTCTCGGTAATCTCCACGATCGGCGCCTTCAGGCAGTCGACCAGATGGACGTTGGGCCGATTGTAGGTCTCGTAATATTCGGTATCGAGGCAGGCACGACGCGCGAAGATGGGATATCCTCTCGGCTTCAGTGCCTCGGCCGTTTCCGGGTCCTTCACGATCTTTCCGATCTTGTCGCGCACGAAATCGGCGACCTGGTCGTTGGCCTCCTGGTTGGTCATCAGGTCGGCGAAGGAACCGAGGAAGGTGTGGCCGCCGTTTTCCCAGGCCTGCTCCATCGCCTGCAGGCGCTGCGACGGGGGAAGGCTGAAGAATGGACGGGTCGAGACGGGGCGCGTGCCTCCCGTGGGATTATTGCGCATCGCCTCGCGCATGGCCGGATAGTGCCGCTTCATCTCGGCGACATAGTCGGGCTCGAGATCGTGGTTGCGCATGGGCAGCGTGTAGCTCGGCGTGCGCTGGAAGACGAAGAGTTCGCCCGCTTCCTTTCCGAGCGTCTGGACGATCTGGATGCCGGTCGAGCCGGTGCCGATCACGCCGACGCGTTTGCCGCTGAAATCAACCGGCTCGTGCGGCCACCTCTGGGCGCGCAAGAGCTGACCCCTGAAGCGTTCGATGCCTGGAATGTCGGGATCCTTGGGAACGGAGAGCGGCCCCGTGGCCATGATGCAATAGGGCGCCTCCAGTGTTTCGCCGCCGTCCGTGGTCGCTCGCCAGATGCGCCTGGCATCGTCCCAGACCGCGCTCGTGACGCGCGTGTCGAACGCGAAGTGCTTGCGCAGGTCGAGCCGGTCGGCGACGAAATTGGCATAGGCGAGGATTTCCGGCTGTGCCGCGAACTGTTCCGGCGTCTGCTGATCGCTCAGCTCGTAGACATCCGTGCCGTCATACAGCACGTACGCGGCGCCATGGGCGACGACGCAGGCAACGGTACAGTCGGCGTCGGTCGGTCCCATTTGCATGTGAGAATGATCGGCGTTGACGCACTCGCTATCCGTAATCGTGCCGGTGAACGTCTGCTTGTCCTGTGCGGCGATTCGTCGATGGTCCT
>CATMOC010000072.1 GCA_950071955.1 uncultured Mesorhizobium sp.
GGTTCGGCGTCGATGTCCCGGATCGTCCCGGTCGCGCCGATATTCGCCCCGGCCAGCCCGGTGATCGCCAGCCGGTCGATCTCCAGATGATCTTCGCGTAGCCGCATGGCAGTGCTGACCTTGTCCGCGCTCAGGCCGGCAAGGCTCACCGGCCCCGCCTCGAGGTCAAAATCGACGTCGTGATCGCCGAAATACGTAACGCCCGCGTCGCTGACGAAGAGCGAGGCAAAGGCCGTCATCCCCTGCACGTCGAGCGCATCGCCGTTCAGGCGCGCGATGATGGCCGGCCGCACGCCTTCGCGTGTCAGCCGTTCGAGCAGTCCATGGAACCTGGCCTCGCCCAGGATCAGTTCGACGTTGCGGAAGAGCTGCCGCTGCTCGTCGAGTTCCACGTCGGCAGAAAAGCCGGCGGCCGGCAGCCGGCGGATAGCATCGTCCACGTCGCGTGCGGCCCAGGCGGCGAAGCCGGACGGCTGTGCCACCGCCAGGAGCAGCTTGCCCTTGAAGCCGAAATCCTCCTCGCCGTTGCGCAGATACCCGCTCGCCTCCAGCGTGGTGCGGCCCGGCAGCAGCGCCGAGAGCGTGTTGACCGCCCAGCCTCCCGCGCTCGGCTCGGCCGAGAGCCTGACGTTCCTGATTGTCGTGTCGCCGGCGACCACCGCGGGGAGATCGATGTCGAGCGTGCCCTTGATGGCGGGGCGCGGCAGGTTTTCGAGCGCCGCCTTCAGGCCTTCGAACCGGTCCTCCAGCGTGGCGCCGGAATACTCGTTGCCCTTGCCGATGGCCTCGTCGAACCGCACCTGCGCGCCTGTCGCCTGGATCAGGAAGCGCGGGCTGGCGCCGAGATCGAACAGGGCCGTTCCGTCCGCCGTGTAGGGATCCTCTCGCGGTCCCGTCTCCAGCCGGAATTCGGGAACGTCGAGGCGCTTGTGGTCGAGTTGGAACCGTCCCGCGAACCGGTAGTCGGCGATCGCCGCCTGCCCGGTCTGCGCGGACGCCACGAAGGTGTCACCGTCGCTGCCGCGCAGGACCGCGGGATCCCGGTTGTTGGCCTCCAGGTGGAAGCTGCCCGAATAGAGCGGCGAATCCGGCTTGAACTGGGCTGCCCCGTCCGCTTCCAGGGTGACTGGATAGCGTTCCGGATTGGCCCGCACGCGGACCCGCATCGTGCCGTCTGGATTGGCCGTGCCAGTGGAGACTGCGACGTCCGTCAGCATGCCGTCGAGCCTCAGCGACCCGTCCACCCGCCAGGGACCGGCGAGGGAATCCGCGGCGAGATCGGCATTGATCTCCGTCAGCGTGTGCTGCCGGCCGCTCGCCTCGTGGAGAAGCGTGACCTTGCCCTCGACGACGCGCACCTTTTCGAGCCGGATCTGGCTGGGCTCGAAGCGGCTCGAGGGCCGCACGGCCCAATCCACCTGACCATCGGCGGCGATCTTGATCGTGGCCTTGGGCCGGACCACCCGCATGTCGAAGATCAGGATTTCGCCGCGCATGAAAGGGGCGAGTTCGGCATCCATCGAGAATTCCTCGACCGTCATCGCCGGAGACGTCTCCGTCTCACCCGCAACTTGGACGTCGGTGAACGAGACGGACGGAAACGGCAGGAGCCGCGCCCGGACGTCGCCTTCCACGGTCACCTCTCGGCCGAGGATGCGGCTCGCCTCGCGCTCGAAATCGCCCCGGTACCCCGTCCAGTCGACAAAGTAGGGGCCAACCAGCGCGGCAAGCAGCGCCAGCACGAACAGGCCACCGAAGAATACAAACAGCCTAGCCAGCGTTCAGGCTCCGGAATCACACTTCTGATAACGGTTGTTTAGACCAGTTTATCCCCATCCGCGTGTCCATAAAGAGGCAGGGCGACGGAGATTGTTCGCGGGCCACCGTGCGGCGAATCGAGGAAGATGCCCGCCGACGATCGTTTGGGTCGCGCAAGATCGCTCAGTGCGAAAGCCACGTCCTTATGATGAGCGCGACGACACCGACCGCGCCGACACCGGCCAGCCACAGTCCGGCGAACCATGCGAGCTTGCGCACGAGCGGCCGTTGCGGGCCGCGCGGCAACTCGCCGTCGGGTCTTTCGGTCAATGGTATCCAGCCTCCGGATCGATCTTGCCGCGGAAGATCCAGTAGGCATAGGCCGTGTAGGCGAGGATGAGCGGTACCAGCACCAGCGCCCCGACCAGCATGAAGATCTGGCTCTTCTCCGGCGCTGCCGCGTCCCAGATGGTCACCTCGACCGGAACGACATAGGGCCACATGCAGATGCCGAGCCCGACGAAACAAAGCGCGAAGAGCGTGATTGCCTGGAGGAAGGGTCGGTATTCATGCCGATGGACGTTCAGGCTGTGGAACATGCGCCAGGCGACCAGAAGCACCGCGCCTCCGACCATCACGGCAAGCCCGATCCCCCAGCCGGTGAACCAGCGATTGTAGTAGCCGTCCTGGAGGAACGGGGTCCAGAGACTGACCACGCCGATGAAGCCGAGCGACGTCAGCCCGGCAATCCAGGCGATGCGGCGCATCCGCTCCTGCAGATCCCCTTCGGTCTTCATCACCAGCCAGGTGGCGCCGAGCAGGCAGTAGCCGGCCATGACCGCGATACCGGTAACGACCGAAAATGGCGTCAGCCAGTCGAACCAGCCGCCGGCATAGCTGCGCGACGCCATGTCGACGTCGATGCCCTGCAGCAGCGCGCCGAGCGCCACGCCTTGCGCGAAGGAGGCCATCGAGGAGCCCGCGATGAAGGCGAGGTCCCAGACTGGGCGCCAGCGCACCGTGCGCCAGCGGAACTCGAAGGCTACGCCGCGGAAGATCAGCGCGAGCAGCATGGCGATGATCGGCGCGTAGAGCGCTGGCATGACCAGCGCATAGGCGAGCGGAAAGGCAGCGAAGAGCCCTCCTCCGCCGAGCACCAGCCATGTCTCGTTGCCGTCCCATACCGGCGCGACCGAATTCATCATGACGTCGCGGTCGCGCTTTTCCGGCGCGATGGCGAAGAGCATGCCGAGGCCGAGGTCGAAACCATCGAGCACCACGTAGGCAAAGACCGCGAAGGCTATCAGGAACGCCCAGACCACGGTCAGGTCGACGTTTACTGCGAGACCGAAATCCATCACTCGCGCTCCCTTCCGGTCGGCAATGGCCGGCGGTGGCCGCCCGCCTCGGGCTGCGCCGGACCGGGCGCGATGCCGGCGGTGCGAATCGGACCCCGCACGTCGTCCCATGCGTCGAGTTCTTCCATCGGCCGCGGCGCATGCGACATCAGGCGCAGCAGATAGAACGTGCCGGCGCCGAACACCGCGAAATAGACGATCACGAAGGCGACAAGCGACGTGCCCACGGCCGCCGCGTCGAGCGGCGCGGCGGAATCGGCCGTCCGCAGCAGGCCGAAGACGGTGTAGGGCTGCCGACCGACCTCCGTCGTGATCCACCCGGCCAGCACCGCGACGAGCCCGGCCGGCGTCATCGCAACGGCAAAACGGTGTAGCCCCCGGCTCTCGTACAAGGTCCCGCGCCAGCGCGCGTAGAGCGACCAGAGGCCAACCCCCAGCATCAGGAGGCCGATGCCGACCATCACCCGGAACGACCAGAAGACGATGAAGACCGGCGGCTGCTCGTCGTCGGGGATGGTGTCGAGGCCAGCGAGCGGCTCGTTCCACCCATGGCGGAGGATGAGCGACGACAGCTTGGGGATGCCAACGGCATAGTCCAGCCGCTGCTCGGCGTCATTGGGAATGCCGAACAGGTAGAGCGGCGCGCCGTCGGGATGGCTCTCGTAGTGGCCTTCCATGGCCATCACCTTCTGTGGCTGGTGCTCGAGCGTGTTGAGGCCGTGCAGGTCGCCGACGAAGATCTGGATGGGCGCCACGATCGCGGCCATCCACATGGCCATGGAAAACATGCGCCGCGCGGCATCGTTGGGCGCGGCCCTGTTGCGCAGCAGGTGCCAGGCGCCGACGCCGCCGACGATGAAGGCGGTGGTGAGATAGGCCGCGATCACCGTGTGCACCAGCCGATACGGAAAGGAGGGATTGAAGATCGATTCCCAGAAACTCTCCGGCAGGAACTGCCCGGTCACGGCGTCGATCGTATAGCCGGCCGGCGTGTGCATCCAGGAGTTCACCGAGATGATCCAGAAGGCCGACAGAAGGGTTCCGACCGCCACGGTCGCCGTCGCCAGCATGTGGAGCGCGTTGCCCACCCGCTCGCGGCCGAACAGCATGATGCCGAGGAAGCCAGCCTCCAGAAAAAAGGCCGACAGCACCTCGTAGGCCATCGGCGCGCCGATCACCGGCCCGGCCTTGTCGGAAAACACGCTCCAGTTTGTACCGAACTGATAGCTCATGACGATGCCGGAGACGACGCCCATGGCGAAGGCAATGGCGAAGATCTTCTTCCAGTAGTCGAAGAGCACCCGGTAGACCGAGCCGTAGCCGGCAAGCCACAACCCGTTCAGCACCGCCAGATAACTGGCGAGCCCGATGGTGAAGGCGGGAAACAGGAAATGAAACGAGACCGTGAAGGCGAACTGGATGCGCGCCAGGAGGACTGCATCGGCCTGTTCAAACATTCTCTTCCCGCCGCCCCGCCGACCGCGGGGCCTTCAGCTACCCTGATATCGTCCGGCCTGAATGTAGGCGAACGAAGGCACCGGACAACCGTGAAGCGGTGCGGCAATTTGGGCGGACAGGTGCTGCCGGGGCCAGTCTGATCCCGGGCTCGCCGCCTCTGGCGGCGGTGACTCAGGAGGCTAGCGGGCGATAGCGAATGGCATCCTCCGATGCTTGCCCGCGGCGGAACCGGCGTCGCAAGCCCGCTATGCGGCCCGTCGCCGGGGCCGCGCCATGGCCGCCGCCGAGCCGGGTTCCCGGATATGCGCCCGCCGGTTGAGCTTGAAGCGTTCGACGAGCGAGGTGAGGACCCTGGCATTTTCGGACAGCATGGAGGAGATCGACGTCGTCTCCTCCACCATCCCTGCATTCTGCTGCGTCATCCTGTCGAGTTCGCTTACCGAGATGTTTATCTGCTCGATGCCCGTCGTCTGCTCGGCCGCCGCGCGTGCGATGTCTTCGACGTTCAAGTCGATCGTCGTCACGTATTCGGAGATGCTCGACAGCGCCTCTCCCGCTTCGCCCACGTAGCGGACACCCGTTTCGACCGCCGAGGTGGAATCCCGGATGATGCTGGCGATCTCCTTGGCCGCGGTTGCCGAGCGCTGCGCCAGTTCGCGCACCTCCTGTGCAACGACCGCGAACCCCCTGCCGGCCTCCCCCGCCCGCGCGGCCTCGACGCCGGCGTTGAGGGCAAGCAGATTGGTCTGGAAAGCGATCTCGTCGATCACCGAGACGACGGTGGCGATCCTCTGCGACCCGGTCTCGATCCTGCGCATTGCGTCCACGGCATTGCGCACGACCTCCTGCGATGCCCGCGCCGAGTTGCGCGCATCGCCCACATAGTCGTGTGTCTGGGCGATTTTCTCGGCCGACGAGCGAATGGTCGCGGTGATCTGCTCGAGGGCCGCGGACGCCTGCTCCAATGCGGCGGCCTGCTGCTCTGTACGTTGAGCCAGGCTGTCGGCGGACACGTGCATCTCCGATGCGCCGGAATTGAGCGCCATCGTCTTTTCCAGGACCTCCTCGAGGGTAGCCTGGAACAGCCCGATCGAGTTGTTGAAGTCGCGGCGAAGCGGTTCGTACTGTTCGGCGAACGGCGCGTCGATCGTCACGCGGATGTTGCAGTCCGCCAGGCGTTCCAGACCCGCGCCGAGATCCTGCACGACGCGGGCCAGCTTGGTGGCCTCTTCTTCCCGCTCGGCGAGATGGGCGGCCCGTTCCTGCTCGGTCCATTCCTGTGCCTGCCTGCTTTCTTCCTGGAGGCGCAGGTTGTCGAGCCCGGCCTGGCGGAACACCGCGATCGAGCGGGCCATATCGCCGATTTCGTCCTTTCGGCCGGGATATGGCGGTTCGCTCGAGTAGTCGCTGGCCGCGAGTTTCATCATGAAGGCAGACATCCGCCGAATAGGCACAAGAGCACGGCCCCAGACGATCCACGCGCCGACCAGGCAGCTCAGGAGCGTGAATACGCCCGCAGCCAGAGCGGCGGATCCCAAAGTGCTCTCGCTCAGCGCCGCGGCAGTCTCCTTGTCCTTCAGAAACGCACTCGACATCTCGACCAGCTTCACCACGGCGGCGCGGTGTGCATGGAACTGCTCCCGCAGCTTGTCCATGACCGGCGGCATTTCAGCTCCTCCGACCAGACCGGCGCGGAAGGGACCCTCAAGCGTTGCCCACAACTCGTCCGCCCTTGGGAGGACTTCACTTTCAAGCTGCGTCCGAAGATCGTCGCGAAGCGGGAACGATTTCCAGTACTCTCGCCGTCCGTCATATTCGTTCCGGAGCTCCGCGATACGAGCGATGTTCTCGTCCGCAAGCTCAGGATGAATCTCCGCCTCGTTCGCGAGCAGGTAGGATTCCACCAGGAACATGGGGGGTGGAAGGATATCGGCGATCAGGTCCTTGCCCGCGACCACCTGTTCGTAGATGGGCCCGTTCACCTTCAACGTGTTGAGCGCGTAGGTCTGGATGCCGAGACTGGTCCCGATGCCCACTCCCACGAAGACGGCGACTGCCACTACGAGTTGCCAGATACGCAGGGTCATCGATACCGCCTCGGGATTGATACGCGGGCGCAATCTTGCGGAATATTGCTTTACGAAACGTTGCTCCAGCAATCTCGGCAAGACGTTTGTCGCAGTGGCTCATTCACCTCGACGCGACGTTTCGACGTCAGCGCCATCAGAAAAGCAACGACACGCTACGGGTTGATCCGTGATGCCGAGCACCGGCGGTCCCTTGCTATCGCGTCAGCTTGCGAAAGACGGCCCGCCTTCGAGTGACCGGCCGACTCAAAACCCGAAGATCTTACCCGGGTTCATGATGTTGTCTGGATCCAGCGCGCGCTTGATCGCCCGCATGACGTCGACGCCCGTGCCGAGTTCCAGCTCCAGGAACTTCATCTTGCCCTGACCGATGCCGTGCTCGCCCGTGCAGGTGCCGTCCATGGCGATGGCGCGCTCGTTGAGCCGCGCGATGAAGGCTTCAAGAACCTCTATCTCCTTTGGATTGCCGGCATCGATCAGCGGCGAGACGTGGAAATTGCCATCGCCGACATGACCCACGATCGGTGCGATCAGGCCGATCTCGGCGATGTCCCGCTCGGTCTCCACGATGCATTCGGCGAGCCGCGAGATCGGCACGCAGACGTCGGTCGCCACCGCCTGGCTGCCCGGGCGCAGCGCCTTGACCGAATGATAGGCGTCGTGGCGCGCCTTCCAGAGTCTGGTCCTCTCCTCCGCCTCCTTGGTCCACAGGAAGGGTCCGCCGCCATTCTCGGAAGCGATCTCCGAAAACAGCTCCGACTGCTCGGCCACGCCTGCATCAGTGCCGTGGAACTCCAGGAACAGACACGGGCTCTCCGGATAGTCGAGGCGCGAATAGGCGATCATCGCCTTCATCTGCAACTGGTTCACCAGTTCGATGCGCGCCACCGGGATGCCCATCTGGATGGTGGCGATCACCGCGTTGCAGGCCGCCTCGACGCTCGGGAACGGACAGACGCCGCCGGCGATAGCCTGGGGTATGCCCTGCAGTTTGAGCGTCAGTGAGGTGATGATGCCGAGCGTGCCTTCCGAGCCGATCAGGAGTCGCGTGAGGTCGTAGCCGGCAGACGTCTTCCTCGCGCGCTTCGCCGTGGTCACGACCCGGCCGTCTGCCATTACCGCCGTTAGCGACAGCACGTTCTCGCGCATTGTGCCGTAACGCACGGCGTTGGTGCCCGAGGCGCGGGTCGAGGCCATGCCGCCGAGGCTGGCATTGGCGCCCGGGTCGATCGGAAAGAACAGGCCGGTGTCCCTGAGATGCGAGTTCAGCGCCTCGCGCGTCACGCCGGGTTCGATCGTGCAGTCGAGGTCCTCGGCGTTGACCGCGAGGATGCGGTCCATGCCCGAGACGTCAACCGATATGCCGCCGCCCGGCGCGTTCACCTGCCCCTCGAGCGAGGTACCGGTGCCGAATGCGATGACCGGCACGCGGTGCTCGGCGCATACGCGGACGATCTCCTGGACCTCCTCGGTGCGCTTCGGGAACACGACTCCGTCCGGAACCTGCGCGGGGATGTAGGTCATGGTGTGGGCGTGCTGTTCGCGAACCGACCGGCCGGTGTGGAAGCGTTCGCCGAAGCGCTGCTTCAGGACGCCGAGCACGGTGGCGATGCCATCCTCGTTCCGCTCCAGGCGGATCAGATCAGCCAGTGCCATGACGTTCGTCTCCCTCGTCCAGGCCGTTTGCCCGCCCTTGCCGCGGCCGGCTTCATGGGTAATGTGCGGGCCGGCTCGTCCCGCTTATCGGCCGGACGTTCGCAACGATCAAGCGGGGAATACGATGACTTCAACGGCGCCCTTCCTCTCCTCCGCCATGGAGCTGGAACAGAACTGGATCGACTTCAACGGCCACCTCAACATGGCCTACTACAACGTGCTGTTCGACCGCTGCGCCGACCAGGCCTACGAACTCCTCGGCATGGGACCGGCCTATGCCGCGGAACGCCGGCTCACCGGCTACACCGCCGAGGCTCACGTCTGCTACGTGCGCGAGATACATCTCGGCGACAAGGTGGAGTGCACCTTCCAGCTGCTCGACTGCGACGAGAAGCGCATCCACTCCTTCCAGGAACTGCGCCATGTCGACGGGTGGCTGTCGGCCACCTGCGAGGTGCTGATGCTGCACGTCGACATGGCGGGCCCAAAGGTCGCGCCCTTCCCGCCCGACATCCGGCAAAAGGTCGAGGCCATGCGCGCCGCCCACGCTGGGCTTCCGAGGCCCGAACGCGCCGGCCGTTCGATCGGCATCCGACGCAAGGGAGGCTGAATCCGACTTCGGAGCGCGACGACCATGCAGGCTCTCGCCGGACGAGCGATGGCCGCACTGCGCGGCTGGATCGAGCCTAACCTGCGAACATTCCAGCAGGAACGCCAGCCGCTCGTCTGGGCGCTGGCCCTGCTCGTCGGCCTCGCGGCGGGCGCGGTCGCGATCCTGTTCCGCGAGACCATCGGCCTCGTCCAGTGGCTGTGGCTCGGCTCGGCATCCGAGAACACGCTGACCGCCGCCGCCCGCGTCGCCTGGTGGATGATCCCGCTCGGGCCGGTGATCGGCGGCGTCGCCGTCGGCATCCTGCTTCACCGCATCTCGACACGCCGCGCCGGCGGGGTGGCGGACGTCATCGAGGCGCGCGCCTACTCCGGGCGCGACCTCGGCCTTGCGGACGGCATGTGGTCCGCGGTCGTTTCGGCGATCACCGTCGGCGCCGGCGGGAGCGCCGGGCGCGAGGGGCCGATCGTGCATCTCGGGGCCACGCTCGGCGAAGCCGTGTCGCGGCGGGCGGCTCTGCCGGAATGGTGCCGGCGCACATTGCTCTCGGCGGGCGTTGCGAGCGCCGTCGCCGCCTCCTTCAACGCGCCGTTCGCCGGCATGCTGTTCGCGCACGAGGTCGTGCTCGGCCACTACGCCATCCGCTCCTTCGTGCCCATCATGCTGGCGGCCACGGCTGGCAGTCTCCTGTCGCGGCAATGGTTCGGACCCGAAGCGGCCTTCTCGGTGCCCGACTATGCGATCGTGTCGAACTGGGAATTTCCGGCGTTTGCGCTGCTCGGTGTCGTCTGCGCGGCGGTAGCGCTGCTGTTCCAGCTCGCCCTGCTGCTGGCAGACGGCCTCGCCCGCCAGGTCACGATGCCGCTCTGGCTGCGGCCGGTCCTGGGAGGCCTAATCGTCGGGCTGCTCGGGCTGGCATTCCCGGAGGTTCTCGGCGTCGGCTACGAACTGACCGATCTCGCCCTTTCGGGCAAACTAACCCTGTCGCTTGCGCTAATCCTCATCGTGATGAAGACGCTCGCCACCGCCGTCACGCTCGGCTCGCGTTTCGGCGGCGGCATCTTCTCGCCCGCGATCGTTCTCGGCGCCCTCACGGGCAGTGTCTTCGGCATGCTCGCCGCCGCCGTCTTTCCCGACCTCGCGTCCAGCGGCGGCCTCTATGCAATGCTGGGCATGGGCGCGGTCGCCGGGGCGGTTTTCGGCGCACCCATATCCACCGCCATGATCGTCTTCGAACTCACCGGCGGCTACGGTCTGTCGGTGGCGCTGCTGCTGGCCGTCGCCATCTCGCAAGGGATCGTGCACGCCGTGCACGGCTATTCCTGGTTCCAGTGGCAACTCCGCATGCGCGGGCTGGATCTTCGCGAAGGCCCGCACAAGCCGCTCGGTTCAAATGCCCGCGTCATGGACTTCATGGATCCCCTGCCGCCGGATGCCGAACCGCAGCGCTTCGATCCCGAGCGTGGAACCACCGCGCTCAAGCCCACCGACACCATCGCCGCGGCGCTGCGCACATTCGATACCGGCGGGCACGACCGCCTTCCGGTGGTCGATCCCGCCGACGCGACCACGGGGATCGCCTGGGCGAGCCACGTGTCCGCGCTACGCTATTTCAACCGCGCACTTGTGGGGACGTCCGTCGAGGAGCACCGCTGAGGCGGGCGGCGTTAACCCTGACCGGCGACGACAGTGGATCCATTGCGCCATGGTGTTGTGGCCGGCGATGCCGATCGGGACAATCCCGGTCGAACGGCTGGCGGAGGGAATCCATCGGTTCCCGAGGTGAAATGCGATGATCGACGTGGACCGGATCTCGGACAGGCTGGCATGCGATCCGCTGGTTACCGACTATGATTTCTGGCGCGCCATCAAGGAACTGGAGTACCAGCTCTATGCCGTCGAACAACGCGGCGGGCTGGTCCCGATCGAATTCCTGCGTCTGCGCAGGATCATGCACAGCGCCAGTCGCAAGCGTCGTTCGCGTTCGCAATGACTGGCCGGCACCCGCACGCGGTCGGTCCGGTTCCCGATCGGAGAAACGGAACGTTGCGGTACCATGCGAACGCGACGTGTGCTCGTCACTGCATCACGGTTCGCAATCGACGTTGCAAGAATTTACCGGCGTCGCGCAGCAAGGGAAGCATCGCGGCGGGGTTCGTGAATGGCGAACGGTCCCGAATCGGGCGGAAATGCGGCATCCGCAGCCTTCGCAGGCGCAGCCTCACGCG
>CATMOC010000073.1 GCA_950071955.1 uncultured Mesorhizobium sp.
CCATGGCGAAGGCGACGGTGGTGATCAGTTCCACCGCGATGTCGCGGATCACCAGTCCGAAGCTGACCGGATTGGTGACCATGCCGGCCAGCAGGCGCGCATGCACGTCGCTCATGACGAAGACCAGGAACACGGTCGCGAAGACGACCTTGCCGAAAGACTTGGCGAATTCGACGAAGCCCTTGATGCCGAATATGCGTTTCCACCCCTCCAGCGGCGAGATCCGCGACAGCTTCGGCATGATGCGGTCGCCGACGAAACGGGGAATGTTCTGGAAGACGGATGCGCCGATCGCCGCGGCGACCAGCAACGACATCACGACGAGGATCGCCCGCGCGATCTCGAAGAAGACGACCTGGTAGAGCGAGATCGCGTCAAGCTCGGTTTCGAGCCGCCACTCGTTGGGGCGCTCCAGGAACGTCGCGAGGAACGTCGCCAGGTGCAGGATCGCGTCGTAGGCGAAGAACAGCGCGAAGGTCACGAAGGCGAGGAAGGACGCAAAGATCGGCGCCTCCCGGGAGAAAGGCAGATTGCCCTTCTCCATGGCGTCGCGGAGCTTCTTTTCCGTCGCCTCTTCTGTCTTGCTGTCCTTGTCGGTGTTTTCGGCCATCGCCGCTTCTCAGCCCGGATTGCGAGGATCGGCGCCTGGCGGCCGCCGGAGGTCAGGCGGCCTGCTGCGTGGACGGTAGCTGGATGCGTCCTTCCTTGCCGAGCCTGATCGCGGCGGTCGCGATCTCGCGGCGCGCCCGGGTGATCGCGGCCGGCTGAAGGTTGCCGGGGTCGGCGGCCAGTTCCGCCTCGATCATGCGCCGCGAGCGGGCACCGAGCGCCGCCAGAACGGCTTCGCGCAGCACGTTGTCGGAATTCCTCAGAGCCAGCGTCACCAGTTCCGTCGACATTCCGTCGAACAGGACCAGCCGCGCCTTTTGCTCCAGAAGCGGCAGGTCTTCGAAGGAGAAGAGCTGCGCCTTGATCGCCTTCACGTCGGAGAAGCCGGCGCTTTCCATGTCGGCGAGGATCTCGTCGAGCTGGGTCTTGTCCATCTCGTTGAGCACCGTGGCGACGCGCGCGTGACCGGCGGCGGGCGACTTGGCGGAGTTTTCGCCGAGAAGCCGCGCCCTCAACTGGTTCTCGACGATCTTCAAGGCCGCGGGCTTGACGGTGCCGATCGTCACCATGCGCTTGGCGACCTCGCCCCGCAGGTTCTTGGGCATCGTCAGAAGGATCTTGGCGGCGGCGGTCGGCGTGAGGTTCGTCAGCACGAGCGCCGCCGTCTGCGGATGCTCCGCGCCGAGGAAGCCGCCGACCCGCTCCGGCTCCAGTCCCTCGATGGCGGGCCAGACCGGCGGCGGCTGGTCGGAACTGTCGCCGGCGCTGTCGTTCATGATCGCGCTGACTTCTTCCGGCGTGAGGGATTCGCTGAGGATGGTGTCCATCGTGTCGGCCGAATCCATCAGGCCCGCGCCTTCCGCGAACTCGTCCTCGAACTCGGCGATGATCTTTTCCAGCTCGGTCTGCGGTATGGTCTTCAGCTTGCGGGCGCCCTCGATCAACGCCCTCAGCTCGTCCTGCTTGAAGAACTTGAGCAGCCGACCGGCGGCCGGCTTGCCCATCGCCACGAGGATCGCGGCAGCCTTCTGCGCCTTCGTCAGCTGCGCGGCGGCCGATCCGCGGGGTACCGGGTCAGGAGAGGAGAAATCGAATTCCATCGCGCCGTCAGGACTTCTTGGCCGAGGTGATGATCTCGGTGAGCTTGATGCCGAACCGGGAGGGGTCGCTTTCGAGGACGGTGATTTCGCCGCGCGCGATCTTGCGACCGTTCACGACCACGTCCACCGGCTCGCCGATACGCCGGTCGAGCGCGACGGTCGCGCCCTTTCTCAGTGCCATCAGGTCGGCCACCTGCATCTCGGTGCTTCCGAGCACGATCTGCACGTCGACCGGAATGTTCATGATGATCGCGGACGCCGAGCCGCTCGCGTCGTCGTCTTCCGGCATGGCGAAGCCGGCATTGCCGGCGGGCGCGGCATCCTCCCTGAGCACGCCTCGCAGTTCGTCGATGGCGCGATCGAGTTCCTCTTCGTCGCCTGCGGCCACGTCAGCCTGGGCGTTGCCCTGTTTCATCGCAGTTGCTCCATGCGGTGCTTCTCTGCCTCACTCATCACGGCAAGGGGAGTCCGCCGCCAGCGTCCCTGTCCGAATCGACAGGACCCTTGATTCGGACCGTGTAATTTTGTTCAAGCCGGCCAAACTCGCAAACGAAGAGAAGCTTGTTCTTCGCCGAAAGCAGCGTTTCGGTCGGAGCGGTGCGGGAGAGTTCGATCACCTGGCCGGCGCGCAGTGCCGAAATGGCGCCGAGGCTCATCTTGCCGACCGGCATCGTCGCCTCGAGCTTCACCCTGGAGCGCATCACCTCTTCGTTGAACCGGTCCTTCCATTCGGACGACTGGGCGTCGGTAGTCTCGGGATCCGCCGTTTCGTCCTTGCTGCGCCGCAGGAGGACACGCTGCGGTATGTAGAGCGATATCCGGCCCGTCTCCGGCTCCGTGCCGACGACGAAGTCGATCCGGACCGCCGGACCGTCGCGCAGCGCGGTCGAACGCAGGACTTCGCCGGAAATGACCGCCGGCAGAGGCAGTTTCAACTGCTGCGCCGGAGGGCTGATTGCGTTGAACGAGGCCGCGAGGAGGCGGCACACGAGATTGGCCACCTCGACCTCGACCGGCGACAGGTCTCGCCCGAGCCGGCCGGCGCCAGTCTCCGGCTCCGCGCCGAACAGGACGTTGACGATGATCGCGACCGCCTGCTCCTCGATGCGTATCAGCAGCGCGTCGGGCGAGACCTTGGAGGCCGCCAGCGTGACCGCGTCGTGCGGACCCGACGCCGAGACGATCTCCATGATGCGGTCGACCTCGACCTTCTCCAGTTCGAACGGTACCGCTTCGTTGGCTGCATCCTCCAGGCCCGCGCGCATCGGCTTCAGGAGCTGATCGCCGAGGACCTGGCCGGATTTCGTGACTTTTTCCGGTTCTCCCGTCGCGCCTACCAGCCGCTCCATGATGGAGAGGGCGGTCCTTCCTCCGGCATGGACGACGCTGCCATGCATCTTACGCGGCCTTTGCTTCGTGGCCGGCGTTGAGGGTCTGCTGCTCGACGGCGTCGATCGTCGGGCGATCGTGCGCGGAGATGGTCTTGCGGCCGAATTCCAGCGCGACCTGGGGCAGCGCACCGTTCATGTAGGCAAGCAGCGTCTGCTTGACGATGATGTAGAGGCGGTTGCGCTTTTCGCGAACGGACTTGATCTTCGCCGCGATCGGACCGACCAGGCCGTAGGACAGGAAGATGCCGAGGAAGGTTCCGACCAGCGCCGCCCCGATCAGGTGGCCGAGCACTTCGGGCGATTCGTTGAGCGCGCCCATCGCCTTGATGACGCCGAGCACCGCCGCCACGATGCCGATCGCCGGCAGCCCGTCGCCGACCGACACCAGAGCATGGTAGGATTTCATCTTGTCCTGCCGGATGGTCTGGATTTCCTCGTCCATCAGCGCCTCGATCTCGTGCGAGCGGGCATTTCCGATGATGATCAGGCGGCAGTAGTCGCAGATGAAGTGCGTCAGATCCTTGTTCTTCAGGACGATCGGATAGCTCTGGAAGATCGCGGATTCCTCGGGGTTGTCGATATGCCCCTCGACCTCGCTGCGGGATTTCGTCTTCAGTTCCCGCATCAGGCTGTGCAGGACGCCGAGCGTCTCGAGGTATTCCGCCTCGGCCGGCACCGAGTTCTTGAAGGCTTCGAGGAGCGCTTTCCCGGTGTCCTTGACCGTCGGCATCGGATTGCCGACCAGGAAGATGCCGAGCGCGGCGCCGACGATGATGACGAACTCCCAGGGCTGGACCAGAACCTCTATATGGCCGCCCATGGCCATGAACCCGCCGAGCACGCAACCCAGCGTGACCACCAGCCCAATCAGAATACCCAAGACGGCCCCTCCGTAAGTGCGCCCGCAGCAGGATTACCGGCCGTGCCTTGTGTGAGGCTTGATCGCGGCGCGATCGGCGGAAATCCGGACGCCGGAAAGGTTCGCGCAAGGAATTAACCATAGGATGGCGCTTCGTATCTCTCCGGAGTCCGGACTTGGTCAGCACCTACACCAGCTACCTGACGATCACGCGCGACATCGACCTTTCGCTCGAGAGGGTCGAGTCGCAGCCGTTCGTCCAGCGCGAGACCGAGTATTATCTGGAGAACATCGAGAACGTGAAATCCATCGACGAGTTCGTCGGAGACCGGCGCCTGTTCAATTACGCGATGAAGGCGTTCGGTCTCGAGGACATGGCCTATGCCAAGGCGTTCATGGTCAAGCTGCTCGAGGAAGGCGTCGAGGATTCGGAGAGCTTCGCCAATACGCTGAGCGACCAGCGCTACAAGGACTTCGCCGAGACCTTCGATTTCGCGCGCTACGGCGAGACCGCGACGGTGTTCGACAGGACCCGGCAAGGCACCGTCGACAAGTATTTGCGCCAGACGCTCGAGCAGGACGCGGGGGAAACGAACGAAGGCGTGCGGCTCGCGCTCTACTTCGAGCGCAAGGCGCCGGACCTCACCAGCATGTACGGCGTCCTGGCCGACACCGCCCTCGCGAAGGTGGTTCGCACCTCCTTCGGGCTGCCGGATTCCTTCGCGCTGCTCGACATCGACAAGCAGGTGGAAATCCTCGAGAAAAAGCTCGACATCGAGGATCTGGAAGACCCGGAGGTGCTCTCCAAGTTCCTGACGCGCTTCACCAGCCTGTGGGAAATCGAAAATCCGACCACGTCCTCCGTGTCGAACCTCAGCGTCCTCTTCGGCCAGCCCACGGAGTTCGGCATCTCCACCGACGTGCTCCTGACCATTCAGCAATTGAAGTTCTGAGGCCGGGAAAATGCAATCAGGCCTCTATGTTGCGATTTCGGCCCAGGTGGCGCTCGAAAAGCGCCTAAGCACCATCGCCGACAACGTCGCGAATGCCGGCACCGTCGGCTTCCGAGCGACGGAGATCAAGTTCGACGACGTCGTCTCCGGTCTGGGCAAGGATTCCGTTTCCTTCGTTTCTCCCGGCTCGACGTACCTTTCGACGAAATCGGGCGGGTTGAAGCAGACGGGCAATCCGCTCGACTTCGCCATCCGCGGGGAAGCCTGGTTCGCCATCGACACGCCGGCCGGCTCCGTGATGACGCGCGACGGACGCTTCACCATGCTGGAGACGGGCGAACTCGTATCGCTGGAAGGATATCCGGTGCTCGACGCGGGAGGCGCCGCTATCCAGCTCGATCCGCTTTCGGGGGCCCCCGAGGCCGGAGCCGACGGCATGTTGCGCCAGAACGGCCAGCCGGTCGGCGCCATCGGCGTGTTCGCGTTCGAGCCCGGCGACGATTTCGTGCGCTACGGCAATTCCGGCCTGGTGCCGTCGACGCCTCCGGAAGCGATCGTGGACCGCGACGACGTCGGCGTCGTACAGGGTTTCGTCGAGGAGTCAAACGTCAATCCGGTGCTGGAGATGACGAACCTCATCATGGTGCAGCGTGCCTTCGAGAACGCCGCCTCGCTCATCCGGCAGAGCGACCAGTCGCTCGGCGAGGCCGTCAAGGCCATCGGCACCTGAGGGAGCGGATAGGTGCTCCAGGAAGAATATGCACCTGCCACACCGGCCGCCAGCATCGTGACCGCTCGCCCCCCTTCGACCGCCAGAGCCGGGATGGAGACGCTCCGGCTTCTGGAGCGCCTGTACCGAAAAGCCTCGGACGACGAGACGATCATCCGCCGGGGCGGCCGCATCACCGAAGTGACGGCGACCCACTACCGGGTCCGCGGCCTGTCGGCCGTGGCACGGCTCGCCGACGTCGTCGAGCACCGCAGCCGGCACGGATCGAAACTGGGAGAGATCGTCCAGATCTGCGAAAAGGACGTTCTCGTCGCTCCCTTCCAGCAGACCTCGGACGCCGGCGTTTCGGATCCCGTCTATGTCCGCGGCGCCTTCCGCCTGTCTCCCGACGCAAGCTGGCGGGGACGCGTCGTGGACGCGCTCGGCCGGGCGATCGATGCCGGACCGCCGCTGCATGACGGCGAGACACCGACCGGCCATGCGGGCGCCACGCCGGGAGCCCTGTCCCGGCAGCGGGTGGACGCGCCGTTCCGCACCGGCGTCCGCGTCATCGACATTTTCACCCCCATGTGCTTCGGGCAGCGCCTCGGCGTCTTTGCCGGGTCGGGCGTCGGAAAATCGACGCTTCTCGCCATGCTCGCCGCAGCGCACGCGTTCGACACCGTCGTGGTGGCGCTGGTCGGCGAGCGCGGTCGCGAGGTGCGCGAATTCCTCGAAGACACCATCGGCGAGGAGAGCATGAAGAAGACCGTCGCGGTGATCGCGACGAGTGACGAAAGCGCCATGATGCGCAAGCGCGCGGCGGTCACAGCGATGGGCGTGGCCGAATATTTTCGCGACCGAGGCGACCGGGTGCTTCTGGTGCTCGATTCGGTCACCCGGTACGCGCACGCCCTGCGCGAGGTGGCGATCGGGGCCGGCGAGCCGCCGGTGGCGCGCGGATACCCCGCCTCGGTGTTCACCGACATGCCGAGGCTGCTGGAGCGCGCGGGTCCCGGTTCCCAAGGCGCCGGCTCCATCACCGCGATCATCTCTGTGCTGGTGGACGGCGACGATCACAACGATCCGGTGGCCGATTCCGTGCGCGGCATTCTCGACGGGCACATCGTCCTCGACCGCAGCATCGCCGAGCAGGGGCGCTACCCGGCGGTCAATCCCCTCGCCTCGGTGTCGCGGCTCGCCAACCGCGCCTGGAGCGACGGCGAGAAGGCCCTGGTGATGCGCCTGCGGGCGATGATCTCCCGCTACGAGGAAACCCGCGATATCCGTCTTCTCGGCGGCTATCAGCCCGGCGCCGACCAGGACCTCGACAATGCCGTGCGGCAGGTGCCGCTGATCTACGAGGCACTGGTCCAGTCGCCGCAGGACGGCGCCTCGGCGGAACCGTTCGGCGATCTCGCCCAGCATCTGAAGAAACAGGAGAAGGCCGATGGCTAGGTTCGGGCGCTGGTTCCGAAGGCGTCCGAAAACGCCCGAACCCACCCTGCCGGGCATGAAAGCCGTTGGCCGCAACGTCAAGCTCTCGGGCAGCGGAAGGCGGAGCTACGGGCTCGGGGACGCGATCCTCATCGGGATCGGAATCGGCCTGACCGCCGCCAGCGCAACCTTTCCCTGGTATGTCTTCTACAATCAGGAGAAATTCGGACTCGGGCGGACCGCCTTCGACAACGACGCGGCCGGATCGGACCTCACCGGCCCCTTCTACACGCCAAGGGTCCAATGGACGCCGAAGCCGCTCACGAGCGAAGAGATCGCGTCCCTGCCGATCGATTTCGCTCCCACCGGAACGGTCGGGTCGATCAAGTCGCCACCGCCTCTTTCGGATCAGGACGGAGCGACGCAGGCCTTCCCGGCAACCGTGCCCAACTTCACGCTGGTCCACGTCGCCAACGGCCGAGCGATGATCCAGAGCGACAACGGCCTCTTCGTCGTGGAACGCGGCTCGGTGCTGCCCGACAACTCGCGCGTCGTCGCGATCGAGTACAACGGGGCCAAGTGGGTGCTCCGGACGAGTGACAATGCAGTCGTCGAGATGACGCCCTGACATCCCGCCGCGGCTGACGGGACCGCCCGCAAGTTCCACGCAAGACTGGCTGCCTATGATTCCCCTTCAGGAGGGAATTGACGATGCAACCGGTAAACCTGTTCGACCTGGCCTCGCAGCAGGCGCGCTGGCTTTCGGTCCGCCAGTCCGCGGTCGCCGGCAACATCGCCAACATGAATACTCCCGGCTACCAGGCGGTCGACGTGCAGCCGTTCGAACGCGTGCTCGAGAACAGCAAGTTGCGCATGCAGCCGACATCGCCCGGGCACATCGCCATCGGTGCGAATGGCGGTGAGTTCGACGTCCGCACCGACGAGACTGCGATGGTTTCCGTCTCCGGCAACTCGGTCACGATCGAACAAGAACTGGTGAAGGCGGGCGAGGTGCGCCGGGGATTCGAGATGAACACGGCCATCGTCAAAGCCTTCCATCGCATGATGATGATGACGGTCAGGTAGACACGGCCATGGATCCCCTTTCCCTCTCGGTCAACGTAGCGGCCTCCGGTCTCAACGCACAGTCGCAACGGCTGCGGATCGCTTCCGAAAACATCGCCAATGCGCAATCGACCGGCAATACCCCCGGCTCGGACCCCTATCAGCGCAAGACGATAACCTTCGCCTCGGCAGTCGACGCGGCGAGCGGCGGCTCGTTCGTGCAGGTGCAATCGATCGACCTCGACATGTCCGGCTTCCGGGTCGAGTACGAGCCCGGCCACCAGGCGGCGGACGAGAACGGCTTCGTCAAGTTGCCGAACGTGAACGCGCTCGTCGAGATGGCCGACATGTCCGAGGCGAACCGCTCCTACGAAGCCAACCTCCAGGTCATCAAGCAGGCGCGGGAACTGATCTCGATGACGATCGACCTGATGAGGTCCACATGATTTCGGGTATCGGTCTCCTCGAAGGCCTGAAGACGAACCCGCTCGGCGGCAGCGCGACGGGCGGCGTGACCCCGCCGGTCTCGCCAGCCAGCACGGCGACGTCCTTCGCGGCCGCTCTCAACGAGGCTGCGCTCCGCACCGTGGGCAGCCTGGAAAAGGCCGAGTCCGTCTCCCTGCAGGCACTTCAAGGCGGCGAAATCCAGGCCCGCGAGGTCGTCGACGCGGTCATGAACGCCGAGCAGTCCCTCCAGGCCGCCATCGCGATCCGCGACAAGATCGTGACCGCCTATCTCGAAATCAGCCGCATGGCGATCTGAGGACATTTACGATGAAGGCCCTGGCCATCGCAGCGACCGGCATGAACGCCCAGCAACTGAACCTGGAAGTCATCGCCAACAACATCGCCAACATCAACACGACCGGCTTCAAGCGGGCGCGCGCGGAATTCTCCGACCTGCTCTACCAGACGGAGCGCCTGCAGGGCGTGCCGAACCGCGCCGACCAGAGCATCATCCCCGAAGGCGCCAACATAGGCCTCGGCGTAAAGACATCCGCGATCCGCAACGTGCACATGCAGGGGGCGCTCGCCAGCACCGGCAACAAGTTCGATCTGGCGCTGACCGGGCCGGGCTGGTTCCAGATCGAAGCGGCCGACGGCTCGACCCTTTACACGCGCTCGGGCGCATTCAACACGAACGCCAACGGCGAACTGGTGACCGTCGACGGTTTCCGCGTGGTCCCGGCGATCGTGGTTCCGGCGCAGACCGTCGAGGTCATCGTCAACAAGTCGGGCCAGGTGTTCGCCCGAATCGATGGTCAGGCGGACCTCCAGGACCTCGGGCAGATCACGCTCGCGACCTTCGCCAACGAGGCCGGCCTCGCGCCGATGGGCGACAATCTGTTCCGCGAGACCACCGCTTCGGGCGGCGCCACGGTCGGCGTGCCGGGGGATCCGGGCTACGCCGCCATAGAGCAAGGGTATCTGGAAAGCTCCAACGTCGATCCGGTCAAGGAAATCACCGAACTGATTTCCGCACAGCGCGCCTACGAGATGAACTCCAAGGTGATCAAGGCGGCCGACGAAATGGCCTCCGTGGTCTCGCAGAGCATACGGTAGGGCGATGGGGAACCGTTTCCTGGCCCTTTTCCGCGCAACGCTCGCGGCGCTCGTGCTCGGCACGTCCGCCGGCCTGGCGACTGCGCAGGAGATGGCCGTCATTCCCAAGCGCGTCATCTATCCGGGCGAGACGATCGAGGTCGCCGCGCTCATCGAGGTGCCGCTTCGCCGGTCGAGCCGCATCACCTCCGCGATCGCCATGTATGTCGACCAGATCGACGGAATGGTCGCAAAGCGCACGCTTCTGCCGGGCAAGCTGATCCCCTTGAGCTCCGTCCGCGAGGCCTATCTGGTGGAGGCGGGAACGCCGGTGCGGGTGAACTACGTCGAAGGCGCCTTGCAGATATCGACGGTCGGCGTGCCCTTGCAGCCGGGCGCGGCGGGCGACGTCGTGCGGGTCCGCAATTCCGAGAGCGGCGCGGTGCTGACCGGCACCGTCATGGTCGACGGAACGATCAAGGTCGGCGGATTATGATCGCAAGGTGGATCCCGGCCATCCTCACGTTGGTAGGCCTGCTCGCCGCGCCGGCGCTTGCCGCCGACATGCAGCCCGGCACGATCCAGGACGGCAACTACCGGGTCAGCATCGCCGCGTCCGGCGGCCCATCCGCGCTGCCGGACCGTCTCGGTCCGGTCTCGCGCATCAAGGACATCGCGACGCTTTTGACGGCGCGCGACAACCAGCTGATCGGCTACGGCCTGGTCATCGGCCTGCAGGGCACCGGCGACGGGCTGCGCAACTCCCCCTTCACCGAACAGTCCATCCGCGCCATGCTGCAGAACCTCGGCATCGCCATGGAAGGCGGGCAGGCGCGGGCAAAGAACGTCGCCGCCGTCATCGTCACCGCGAACCTGCCGCCCTTCGTCCAGTCGGGCGCGCGCATCGACGTTTCCGTCTCCTCGCTCGGCGACGCCTCGTCGCTCCAGGGCGGCACGCTGGTGATGACTCCCCTGCGCGCGCCGGACGGCGAGATCTATGCGGTCGCGCAAGGTCCGGTCTTCGTCTCCGGCTTCAGCGTGCAGGGCCAGGCGGAGACGCTGACGAGGGGCGTTCCTACGTCCGGCCGGATCCCGAGTGGCGCGATCGTGGAACGGCAGGTGGATGCGCGCTTTAACGACGACACCGTCCTGACCATGCAACTGCGCAACCCGGATTTCTCGACCACGATCCGCGTCACCGATACGATCAATGCCTATACGTCGAGCCGCTTCGGCGTCCGTACCGCGAGCGAGCAGGATTCGCGCACGATCCTGATCAACCGGCCCAAGGAAGTCTCGGCCGCGCGCTTCGTCGCCGAACTCGAAAACCTCCTGGTCGAAACCGACCCGCCCGCGGGGGGCGTCGTCGACGAGCGCACCGGGAC
>CATMOC010000074.1 GCA_950071955.1 uncultured Mesorhizobium sp.
CCTCTTTCCCTACACGACGCTCTTCCGATCTTGTTCTGCCAGAAGATTCTTGGCGATCCGTCGCTGGCGTCAGACCCTCGCTTCGCCAGCAATGTCGCTCGGATCAACAACCGGCAATCGCTCGATGTGGTCGTTCAGAAGTCGATCGGAAAACACAGTCTGGCCGACATGTGCAAGCTTCTAGATGATGTCCGCATCGCCTATGGACGGCTTTCGGACATGGCGGCGCTGGCTGCACACAAGAGCGCAACCAAAAGCACTGTTAGCACACCCGTCGGCGATGTTGAACTCATTGCAACGCCAGTCACCATCAACGGCCAGCGTCCTTCCCTCGGCTCAGTTCCGGCGCTTGGCGAACACTCGGACGCCTTACGTCGGGAATATGCACCGGCGACTGTTGGCCGACCGCAAGCCCGATCCGCTGGACGCAACTTATCATGAGCATCACGCGCGATCTGACGAGGCTGATCAGAACCAAGCCCGTAACGGACTCGGATCTGAAATGGGCGGTACTGTTTGTGCTCGATACGCTCGGCTATACACTGTGCGCACAGAAGACTGAGCCTGCACGCTTGTTGCGGGCAGTCGCGGCGCCAGCGACGGCAGATGTCGCGCGTCGGGCATTCTATATCGGCGACCTTGCCCAGCCATTGGCGCCTCGATTGAACTGCATCGCCAATTGGCAGGCCGCGACATCGCGTCCGTTACAGTCGGCGCCTATCAGGCAGCGCTTGATTTGTGCGACCGGCCAATGCCGACAGACCCTATTCGGCCAAGTTTTCACTGCATCACACGGTGGCGATCGCAGTGTCTGACGAACAGATGATCGGCGCATGATGTTGAATTCAAGGAGATTCTGATGACCGACAACGGACATTCCGTAACCGCTTCAGCAATCAAGGCCAAAGGCGTTTTCATTGACAACCAGTGGCGTCCGTCAAATTCGGGCAAGGTCATCGATGTCCATGCGCCTGCCAACGGCATGGCGTTTGCCGGGTATGACGGCGACGACCGGCTGCTCCTGCGGCGCATCTATTATTCGGTCGGCGGCGGGTTCGTCGTCTCGGAAGAGGAACTGCAGCGCCTGCAGACGCGCAGCGAGCCCGAAGCCGGCCCGGCGGTGCCTCATCCGTTCCGCAGCGCCGCCGAGATGCTGTCGATGGCCAGGGAGAGCGGCCTCTCGATCGCCGAGATGAAGCGCGCCAACGAGGAGGCGCATCTTAGCCGCGAGGAACTCGATGCCGGCCTCGACCGCATCTGGAACGCCATGAATGCCTGCATCGAGCGCGGACTGAACAAGGACGGTATCATGCCGGGCGGCCTGAAGGTTCGGCGCCGCGCGAAAATGCTGTTCGAGCGCATGCAGAACGACTGGAAGGAAAACCGGCCGAACCCGCTGCTCGCGAACGACTGGCTCTCGGTCTATGCGATGGCGGTCAACGAGGAGAACGCGGCGGGCGGGCGCGTGGTCACTGCGCCGACCAACGGGGCGGCCGGCGTCGTGCCGGCCGTCATCCGGTACTGGCAGCATTTCTTCCCCGACGCCGACCAGGACGACGTGCGCGAATTCCTGCTCACCTCGGCGGCGGTCGGCGGGATCATCAAGCACAACGCGTCGATTTCCGGCGCCGAGGTGGGTTGCCAGGGGGAGGTCGGTTCGGCCTCCGCCATGGCGGCGGCGGGACTGGCGGCGGTCATGGGCGGGACGCCCGAGCAGATCGAGAATGCCGCCGAGATCGCGCTGGAGCATCACCTCGGCATGACGTGCGACCCGGTCGGCGGTCTCGTCCAGGTTCCCTGCATCGAGCGCAACGCATTGGGGGCGGTCAAGGCAGTGACGGCCGCATCGCTGGCGCTCAAGGGCGACGGCAGCCATTTCGTGCCGCTCGACGCCGCCATCGAGACGATGCGGCAGACGGGCCTCGACATGAACGAGAAGTACAAGGAAACCAGCCTGGGCGGCCTCGCGGTCAACGTCGTGGCGTGCTGAGCCGACGATTGTGGAGAACCCCGGCGCGGCGTTGACCGCGCCGCTCGAAACGCTACACCATCGGCCATGGCCCTGAACCTGGTAAAGCTCTGCGTGGGCGCCGACAGCGTCGAGGATCTCGAGAACTGGATAGAGTTCCGGCGCGACGAGATGCGCCGCGCCGGCGAGACGCCCGAACACCGGCACACCACCCGCATGATCCCCAGGCGCCGCGACGAACTGCTCGGCGGCGGCTCGCTCTACTGGGTGATCAAGGGAAACGTCCAGTGCCGCCAGCGGCTTCTGGATATCCGGCCTTTCACCGATGCGGACGGCATCGAGCGCTGCCACCTCATCTTCGATCCGAAGGTGATAGCGACCGAATGGCAGCCGCGGCGCGCGTTCCAGGGCTGGAGGTATCTGACGGCGGCCGATGCGCCGCCGGACGTCGGCCAGGGCAGGGCAGGGTTGACCGCACTGCCGTCGGAACTGCGGCGCGAACTGGCCGATCTCGGCCTTCTCTAGCAACCTCGCAAGTTCTCCGCCGCGGAGACTTTCGGGCCGGATGTCGTAATCTTGATTTTTCTTCCCCTCGCCTGCCTTGATGCACGGCGCGAATAGGGGCATCCTGCGTCGGGGCGTGGGAGTTTGGGATATTGACGTTCTCGGGGCTAAATGGCTCTCCCGAAACAAGGCGGCAGCGCGGTGCGCACGTTATCGTCTGCGGCAACGAGAAGGGCGGGTCGGGCAAGTCGACCACCGCCATCCACGTTGCCGTTGCACTCCTGCGCTCGGGCTACTCCGTCGCGACCGTCGACCTCGACGGGCGTCAGCTCACCCTTACGCGCTATGTCGAGAACCGGCGCCGCTGGTCCGCCAAGGCCGAACTGTCGCTCCTCGTTCCGCATCATTTCCACGTGCCGCCGGCGCACAAGGACAGCGTGACGGATGCCGAGAGCGAGGAATTCCGCCACCTCTCGGAAGGTCTTGCGGACATCGAGAGCAGCTATGATTTTCTGGTCATCGACACGCCAGGCGCCGACACCTTCCTGAACCGGCTGGCGCACCGGATAGCCGACACGCTGATCACGCCGATGAACGACAGCTTCATCGATTTCGACGTGCTGGCCCGAGTCGATCCGGTCAGCAACGAGGTGCTGGAAGTTTCGCAGTACGCCTCCGCCGTGCGCGATGCGCGGCGCGAGCGGCGGCAGACCGACAATCTGATCCTCGACTGGGTGGTGGTCCGTAACCGGATGTCGAACATCACCTCGCGAAACGAACAGAAGATCGATTCGTGCCTGAAGAGCCTCTCCGCGCAACTCGGCTTCCGGATCGCGGACGGCATCTCCGAGCGGGTCATCTTCCGCGAGTTCTTTCCGGTCGGCCTCACCGCGCTCGACGAATTCGAGGAGCATGTTCTGGCCACCAAGCCTACTCTGTCCCATCTGGCGGCCCGGCAGGAGATCCGCCAGCTCATATCGGCGCGGCGCCTGCCGACGGACGAGCGCGGGCGCAACAGGGCCGATATCAGGCGCAAGTTCGCCGAGGCCACGAGCCGGCCGATTTCGCTGCCCGACATCTTTGCCAACTGATGAGCGATGACCGGCGGGCAACACCCGCCGGGGCTTGCATAGCGGGGCGTTGCGCCACATCTTTGCTTCGATGAGCAACCCTAGGCCGCCCAGTCCGAGGCAGGAAAAAACGCCCGCCGAACGTGCCGAATCGAGCGGCGGCGACGTCGCGGCCTTCCTGAAGCAGGTGAAGGAACTCGGCGCGCGCTCCGGAGGCGCAAAGGGGCGGCTGGTCCTCGCGATGGACGCGACGATGAGCCGGCAGCCGACCTGGGACCTCGCATGCCGGCTTCAGGGCGAGATGTTCCGGACCGTGGGCAAGGCAGGCGGCCTCAACGTCCAGCTGGTCTATTTCCGCGGTTTCGGAGAGTGCCGGGCCTCGAAATTCGTGCAGGATACCGACGAGCTCACCCGCATCATGACCAGGATCGACTGCCGGGGCGGGCATACCCAGATCGGCAAGGTCCTGTCGCACGCGGCCAACGAGAACGCGCGCTCCAGGATCGATGCCCTCGTCTACATCGGCGACGCGATGGAGGAGAACGTCGACGATCTGGCCGAAAAGGCCGGGCGGCTCGGCCTTCTCGGGGTTCCGGTGTTCGTTTTCCAGGAGGGCCGCGATCCTGGCGCCGAGACCGCGTTCAAGGAGATTGCGCGGCTTTCGCGCGGGGCATGGTTCCGCTTCGACCAGCAATCGGCTGCGACGCTGGCGCGCCTGCTGTCATCGATCGCCGTGTTCGCGACGGGCGGATTGAAGGCGCTTGAGGCGCGCGGCAGCGCGTCGGACCGATTGCTGCTCGAGAACCTGTCGGGCAAGCGGCGCGGTTCCGGGCCATGACCATCATGTTCTATGCGACCGCCGTGTTCGCGGTCGCATTTCTTCTCCTGCTCGCCTTCGTACGCGCCGACGCCGCAAGGATCGCGGGAGCGATAAACGTCGCGGGTCCGGTGGCCGTCGGACTGGGCGGACTGGCGATGCTGGTGCTTGGCCGCGCGGGACTGGCCGGCATAGCGCTGTCAGCCGCGGTGGCGTGGTACATGTCGGGCCGCTCGCGCCGATCCTCCAGGCCAAGCCGTGGAAAGCGCTCCACCGTCAGGACCGCTGCGCTTGAGATGGAACTCGATCACGACACGGGCGGTCTCGAGGGCATCGTCCTGGCCGGCCATCACGAAGGGAAGGTGCTCGGCACGCTCGGGAAGGCGGAGCTCGTGGCCCTGCATGCGGAGCTTTCGGGAGACGGCGAGAGCCTACAGCTGCTCGAAGCTTATCTTGACAGCCGGTTTCCCGGTTGGCGTGAAAGCGCGGACGCGGACGGTGACCGGCGGGAGGGAACCGCGCCAAGCACGGGCGCCATGACTAAGCAGGAGGCCTACCAGATCCTTGGTCTTAAACCGGGGGCCAGCACGGCCGACATCCGAAAGGCGCATCGCCGCCTTATGAAGAGCCTGCACCCCGACCTCGGAGGGTCCGACTTCCTTGCGGCGCGGATCAACGAGGCCAAGGACGTCCTGCTGAATGGTCATTGAAGTCTCCGTCGACACGAACACATTTCCGGGAGACCGGGGCGCGGACGCCCCGGATTTGAAAGCTCTTACTGCTGCTGGACCGCGTAGCAGTCGATTCTCTTCTTCTTGAGCGCAGAGCAGGCATCGAATGCCGCCGTCTTGGTGTTGAACCCTCCGAACCGGGCGCGGTGATAGACGTTGCCCTTCAGCTCGAAGAGTTCGGTAAAGGGCGAGGCGCCCGCCAGGATCGATCCCGCCCGCTGGCTGGTCTGGGTGAGCACCGACAGGGCCTGCTGCTTGCTGGGTGTCGAAGCGACCTGCACCACCCATGCTCCTGCCGGCGTCGAGGCGGTGTTCACGGGATCGATGTCGCCCTGTCCGATGCCTTCGTCCGCCATCTCGGACACTTCGGCCTGCGTCGGCGTGACGGCTGCCTCGGCATCCGCATAGGCCGTCACGACCTCGATCGGCTCCGGCCGGAATTCGGGTGTCGGCACGTCGGCTTTCGGTAGCGCGATACCGGCGATGGCGACCGCGCCGCCCGCGTTGACGATCCGCCCTGCGACCACCGGGCCGGTATCGCGGGTGGAAGCCTTCGGAAGATATGTCCTGATGAGTTCAGCCATGTGGGCGTCGCGGCTGGCGCCGGTGTTGCCGCCCATGACGACGGCCACGAGGCTCTTGCCGTCCGTCTTGACGGAAGAGACCAAGTTGAAGCCCGATGCACGGATGTAGCCGGTCTTGATGCCGTCCACGCCCTTCACGCGGCCGAGCAACTTGTTGTGATTGCCCATGCGCGTCTTGCCGAAGGTGAAGGAACGGGTGGAAAAATAGGAATAGTACTGCGGATAGTGCTCGCGCAGCGCCATGCCGAGGATCGCCATGTCGCGGGCGGTTGTCTTCTGTTCGTTGTTGGGAAGACCCGACGCATTGCGGAACGTCGTGTCGCGCATCCCGAGCTGGCGCGCCTTCGCCGTCATCAGGCGAGCAAAGCCTGTCTCGCTGCCGCCGAGCATCTCGCCGAGGGCCGCGGCGGCATCGTTGGCGGACTTCGTGACCAGCGCATAGATCCCCGATTCGACCGTGATCGAACTTCCGGCCCGCACGCCGAGCTTCGTCGGCGGCTGCGCGGCGGCATGCGCGGAGAAGGGAACGCGCGTCTCCTTGGTGATACGCCCGGCCTGCATGGCCTCGAACACCATGTAGAGCGTCATCATCTTGGTCAGCGACGCGGGATAGCGGGCTTCCTCGGCATGCGAGGAGAACAGGGTCTTGCCGGTGTTGGCGTCGACCACGATGGCCGCGTACTTGCCGGCCAGGGCCGGAGATGTCGCGAAACTCGTCGCCATCGCCAAGAACATGGCGATCAGCAGGTTGGCGGGGGTCGAGAGTCGTCGGGATTGAGCTTGGTTTGACTGACGCACTGTCACACCTTCGAAAGTCTTCTTATTGAGGCTTTACGGCTTGCCGCCGCTGTTCGTGGACAAACGGTAGGGGGGACGTCGTTACCAATCCGTTTAAGGTAACTGCTTTCTTTCCAGAATCGGGAGGATTTGGGGCGTATTCGAGCCAATCGCGCGGGGAGCGGGTTTCGTTTCCGTTGACTTTTTGTGCACTGCACACTACCAAGATGCGCCGCACAACGGCCGTTCACCCCTCCCGCAACACCCACGTCAGGACCGAACACATGCTTTCGTTCGAAGACGCCAACAAGTTTGGCAAGGAATTCATGGATACGAGCCTCAAGAGCGTCGCAGCCCTTTCCAAGGGAGCGCAGTCGATCACCGCGGAGGCTACCGAGTACTCCAAGAAGTCGGTGGAAGCCGGCAGCGCGACGCTCGAGAAACTGTTCGCGTCGAAGTCGCTAGACAAGGCGGTCGAGGTTCAGACCGACTACGCGCGCCAAGCCTACGAGGCATTCGTGGCCGAGACCACGAAGATGGGCGAACTTTTCGCCGACATGGCGAAAAATGCGTTCCAGCCCTTCGAATCAGTTATGAAGAATCCGAAGTAGACATCCACCTTCGAGGCAGGGACGGCGCGCCGCAAGGCGCGAGGGGTGGCCCGGTCGCGCTGCGCGGCCGGGCTTTCGTGCGTTCGGGCGGGCGCCGCATCGCCGCCCGACGAAAAAATCCCCGCCCTGGAGATTCCCGCCGTATTGTCAGCGCAAAAGAACACCTTAAAATCTGGAGACGAGCGCCTACATTGAGCATTCTCTCAGACGACCGGGACAAGGAACAGCTGGACTTGATGACGGGTGGGGTAGCCATGGCAAACCACACAAGGCGATCGCAAGGCGACGACGAGCGGTCGAACACACCCGGGCGTGGCACCGCCGTCATCACGCGTACCAAGCCGAAAACCAAGAAGCCCAGCCTGTATCGCGTGCTGATCCTCAACGACGACTACACGCCGATGGAATTCGTCGTCCACATCCTGGAACGGTTTTTCCAGAAGGACAGGGAGGCGGCGACACGGATCATGCTCCACGTTCACAATCACGGAGTTGGGGAATGCGGGGTCTATACATTCGAGGTCGCCGAGACCAAAGTGTCGCAAGTCATGGATTTTGCCCGTCAGCACCAGCACCCGCTGCAATGCGTGATGGAGAAGAAGTGAGGTACTGAATGCCGGCTTTCTCCCAAGGCCTGGAACGAGCGCTGCACCAGGCGCTCACCTTCGCCAACGAGCGTCACCACGAATACGCGACGCTCGAACACCTCCTGCTGTCGCTCATCGAGGATACCGACGCGGCCGCCGTCATGCGCGCCTGCAACGTGGATCTCGACGAATTGCGGCAGACCGTCCTAAGCTACATCGATACGGAACTGGACAACCTCGTCACCGGCTACGACGAGGATTCCAAGCCGACCGCCGGGTTCCAGCGCGTCATTCAGCGCGCGGTGATCCACGTGCAGTCGTCAGGCCGGGAGGAAGTCTCGGGCGCGAACGTGCTCGTGGCGATCTTTGCGGAACGCGAGAGCCACGCCGCCTATTTCCTGCAGGAACAGCAGATGACGCGCTACGATGCCGTCAACTACATCTCGCACGGGATCGCCAAGCGTCCGGGCGCGACGGAAACGCGTCCGCCGCGCGGTGCGGAGGACGACCAGCCCGGCCAGGCCGGTCCCGAGCCGGAAGAGGGCGGCAAGAAGAAGCAGCAGCAGGACGCGCTGACGGCCTACTGCGTCAACCTCAACGCCAAGGCCAAGTCGGGACGGATCGACCCGCTGATCGGCCGCGAGAACGAGATCAACCGCACCATCCAGGTGCTGTGCCGCCGCTCCAAGAACAACCCGCTCTACGTCGGCGATCCCGGCGTCGGCAAGACGGCGATCGCGGAGGGGCTGGCCAAGCGCATCGTCGAGGGCGACGTGCCGGACGTGCTCGCCAACGCCACGATCTTCGCGCTCGACATGGGCACGCTGCTCGCCGGTACGCGCTACCGCGGCGACTTCGAGGAACGGCTGAAGCAGGTCGTGAAGGAACTCGAGGACTATCCCGGCGCGGTGCTGTTCATCGACGAGATCCACACGGTGATTGGCGCCGGTGCGACATCCGGCGGCGCCATGGATGCGTCGAACCTCCTGAAGCCCGCGCTGTCGTCCGGCGCGATCCGCTGCATCGGCTCCACCACCTACAAGGAGTTCCGCCAGTTCTTCGAGAAGGACCGCGCGCTCGTGCGGCGGTTCCAGAAGATCGACGTCAACGAGCCGTCGCTCGACGATGCGATTGCGATCATGAAGGGCCTCAAGCCCTACTACGAGGACTTCCACAAGGTGAAGTTCACCAACGACGCCATCAAGGCGGCGGTGGAGCTTTCTTCACGCTACATCAACGACCGCAAGCTGCCCGACAAGGCGATCGACGTGATCGACGAGACGGGCGCCTCGCAGATGCTCCTGCCGGAGAGCCGGCGCAAGAAGACGATTGGTATCAAGGAGATCGAGGCGACGATCGCCACGATGGCCCGCATCCCGCCCAAGACCGTCTCGGCGGACGACGAGAAGGTGCTCGCCAATCTCGAGCAGGAGCTGCGCAGCGTGGTCTATGGCCAAGACACGGCTATCACCGCGCTCGCCTCGGCCATCAAGCTCGCCCGGGCGGGCCTGCGCGAGCCGGAGAAGCCGATCGGCTGTTACCTGTTCTCGGGCCCGACCGGCGTCGGCAAGACAGAGGTGGCCAAGCAGCTCGCTTCCTCCCTCGGGGTGGAGCTCCTGCGCTTCGACATGTCGGAGTACATGGAGCGGCATACGGTGTCGCGGCTGATCGGCGCGCCTCCCGGCTATGTCGGCTTCGACCAGGGCGGCCTGCTGACGGATGGCGTCGACCAGCATCCGCACTGCGTGCTCCTCCTCGACGAGGTCGAGAAGGCGCATCCGGACCTGTTCAACATCCTGTTGCAGGTGATGGACCACGGCAAGCTGACCGACCACAACGGCAAGCAGATCGACTTCCGCAACGTGATCCTGATCATGACCACCAATGCGGGCGCGTCGGAAGCTCAGAAGGCGGCGATCGGCTTCGGCTCGACCAAGCGCGAGGGCGACGACGTGGAGGCGATCAACCGCCTGTTTACGCCGGAATTCCGCAACCGTCTCGACGCTATCATTCCCTTCGGCGCCCTGCCGGTGCCGGTGGTGCATCAGGTCGTGCAAAAGTTCGTCATGCAGCTCGAGGCGCAGCTTTCCGAACGCGGCGTCACCTTCGACCTCTCGCCGGAGGCGGTCGCGTGGCTCGCCGACAAGGGCTATGACGAACGCATGGGCGCGCGTCCGCTGGGACGCGTGATCCAGGAGCACATCAAGAAGCCGCTGGCGGAAGAGGTGCTGTTCGGCAAGCTCAAGAAGGGAGGGACGGTCCGCGTCACCGTCGAGACGAGCCAAGACGGCAAGACCGACCTGAAGCTCGAGACGATCGCCGACGAGACCCCGGTGAGGCCGAGGAAGGAGAACCCCGAAGGCCGGCCGGCGCCGCGCAAGCCGAAGGCCAGGAAGGCCAAGCCAGCGAAGGCTGCGGCGAAGCCGAAGGGCACGTCCGGCGACAAGGAGCCGCCCAAGCGCAGCCTAGTGCCGCAACTGCCGCGCAAGAACTGACGTACCCCACGAGCAATGACCAAATCGAGGCCCGGCCGGTGTTTCACCCGCCGGGCCTCTTCGTTCGGCACTCCCGCCTCCGCCCGGGCGCTCCGGTGCTGGTGCAACATCCTGACCGAAATAGGGGCTTCGCCTTGGCAAAGGCCCCGTGTTAAGCGCGCTGCATGGTTGAAAACGAGCCCCGATCATCAGCGGCTGCCGCGGGCGAGGGGCGCCGCTGGTTTCTGCGCGGCGTCGCAGGGGCCTTCTCGATTCCTGGCCTCATTCTCGCCAGTGCTTTCGTCGGGTTCGCGGGTCTGGCTAAGGAGTCCGGCCTCACGGTGGTCGAGACGGTCTTCATGACATTCGTGGTCTGGGCGTTGCCCGCGAAGGTCGTGCTCATCGGGGCGATCCTGTCCGGATCATCGCTTTTCGCGGCGGCCTTCGCGGTTGCCCTTTCGTCGGTACGGCTGATGCCGATGGTGGTCGCACTGGTGCCCGAGATGCGGGTCGAGAAGACCCGTCCCTGGGTGCTCTACGCGCTGTCGCATTTCGTGGCGGTCACATCCTGGGTGCTAGCGCTCGACCGCTTCCGCAACGTGCCGCCCGACATGCGCACTACCTTCTACGCGGGCCTCGGCGGGATGCTGGTCGCAGGCAACATGATCGTCGTCATGGTGGTCTATCTCGTCGCCGACACGCTGCCTCCAGCGGCTTCTGCGGCGCTGTTCCTGCTGACGCCCATGTACTTCCTCACCTCGCTCTGGGGCTCGGCGCGGGAGAGGGCGGCGCATGTTGCCATGTTGCTCGGCCTCGGGCTCGACGAAGCGCGCGTCGTCGCCGACGAGGCGGCGAACGGCGCGATTTGCACCGTCGCGAAAAAGGCC